>NZ_JAPFPW010000004.1 GCF_026155325.1 Desulfobotulus pelophilus
CGGACCATTGTGGATGCCCAGATTTCCGGTTTATGGTTCTGTCTGATTCAGCCTCTTGCCTTTATTATCTATCTGATAGCGGCTCTGGCAGAAACTAACAGGGCACCGTTTGACATGCCTGAGGCGGAAAGTGAGCTGACAGCAGGCTTCCATACGGAATATTCAGGGATGGGATTCGGGTTATTTTTTCTTGGTGAATATACCAATATGTTTATCGTGAGCAGTGTCGCCGTTGCTGTCTTCCTCGGCGGATGGAGCGGCCTGCCCCTGCCCATGGACGCATGGACCGGAGCCATATGGTTTCTGGTCAAGGTTTACATCCTGATGTTCATCATGATCTGGATCCGCTGGACCTATCCGCGGGTCCGTTTCGACCAGCTGATGAACCTTTCCTGGAAGTACCTGATACCTTTTGCGCTCCTTAACCTTATTGTAACGGCGGTGATCGTAAAACTATGAGCGGCTATTTTTCCGACCTCTACCACGGTACAAAAAGTTTGCTGGTGGGCCTTGGCGTGACCTTCAAGGAAATGGTCAAGCCGACGGTGACGGTTCACTATCCCCGTGAAACCATTGTCATTACGCCCAACTATCGGGGCCATATCGAGCTTGTTATTGATGAAGAGACCGGAGGTTCGCGCTGCATCACCTGTGGCATGTGTGCCAGAGCCTGCCCTTCGGACTGTATCACGGTACTAAGTGAGAAGCCCGAAGGTGCCAAAAAGAAAGTTCTTACAGGTTTTGAGCTGGATTTCACCCGCTGCAGTCTCTGTGGTATCTGCGTGGAGAGCTGTCCTACTGACGCCATTACCTACTCTCAGGACTATAATCTTGCCGGATTCTCCCGTGAGGAGTTCCATATGGACCTTCTCGGGCGCCTTGGGAAGGGAGGCTCTCTGATATGAGTACCTACGTTTTCATTGCAGAGGCACTTTTTTTTGCCTTTGTCATCCTGACCTTCATGGGAGCTGTTCTGGCTGTCCGTTCCCGCCTTTTAATGCATGCTGTTTTAGGGCTGGCGGTCTGCCTTCTGGGAGTGGCAGGACTTTATTTCTATCTTGGCAGTATTTTTCTGACCATGATGCAGATTCTTATTTATGTAGGAGCTATCTGTATCCTCATGGTCTTCGGGGTGATGGTGGGGTACACGCCACAGGAAATAGCTGAAAGTAACTTTACCGGAAGGAATCGTTTTCTTGCGGTTGCGGCTTCCTTTGCGGGTTTTTTTCTTTTGCTGATTCCTGTTCTTAGGGCAACATTCCCTGTAGCTGCTGAAAAAACTGGAGATTTTTCTTTGCCATGGCTGGGAGAAACCCTTTTGTACCGGTACTGCCTGGCTTTTGAACTTATTTCTGTGGTGCTTCTGGCAGCTATTATCGGTGCCATTATTCTGGCCACCGG
Source organism: Desulfobotulus pelophilus (assembly GCF_026155325.1). Taxonomy (NCBI): domain Bacteria; kingdom Pseudomonadati; phylum Thermodesulfobacteriota; class Desulfobacteria; order Desulfobacterales; family Desulfobacteraceae; genus Desulfobotulus; species Desulfobotulus pelophilus. The sequence continues at coordinate 1,402 of NZ_JAPFPW010000004.1, forward strand.
TGGAAGGGAGTCCTGAAAGATGCTGAGTGCAAGCAGCTATCTGACAACCTATCTGATAATTGCCTTAGTGCTTTTTGTGATGGGTATCTACGGAATGGTACGTCACCGGTCTTTCATGGGGATGCTGGTTTCAACGGAACTGATTCTCTGTGGCGCGTCTATTAATTTTATGGCCTTTAATCGTTTTGTGCTGCCGGATCCCGCCATCGGTCAGGTTTTTACCCTGTTTATAATGGGTATTGCCGCGGCCGAAGCGGCAATTGTGGTCAGCTTTATTCTGGCCGTTTATCGTAAATACCAGACCGATGATCCCAGTGCGGTTCATGATCTGCGTCATTAACCCGAAGCCATTCGAGGCGAAACCGGTATGGAAACCATGATTACCAGTAAAATTCTTTTACCCGTGCTTCTGCCCATGCTGACAGCTCTGGCTGTTATGGCTTCGGGCTCCAGGCCAAACCTGAGAGAGGCCTGGTCTTTGACCGGTGCGGTTCTTACTTTTATCTCCGTTGCCCTTCTTGTACCTCACCTTCTGGCCGGTGGCAGCTACAGCTTTACACTTTTTGAGTTGTGGCCAGGAATATCGGTTACATTTCAGGTGGATGGACTGGGCCTTCTTTTTGCTGGAACAGCCTCGTTCCTGTGGATTCTGGCGTCCATTTACTGCGTCGGCTATATGCGCGGGTTGAATGAACATGCCCAGACCCGTTTTTATGTCTGCTATGCCGTTTCCGTTGGCGCGGCTATGGGTGGTGCCTTTTCCGGCAGTTTGTTTACCCTTTATCTTTTCTATGAAATAGTATCCATTTTCACCTACCCTCTGGTTATGCACCATCAGGATGAAGAGGGGTATGAGGGTGCACAGAAATATATTGTTTACCTGATGTTCACCTCCAAGGCTTTTCTGCTGCCCGCCATGGCCATCATTTATGTGCAGTGCGGAACTCTCGATTTTGCAGCGGGCGATATAGCCTCCGGTATTTTCCCTGGTGATGCTTCCCGGTTCATGGTGGTAACAAGCTATATCCTGCTCTTCTTCGGGTTTGCCAAAGCAGGCATCATGCCCCTTCATTCCTGGCTTCCGTCTGCTATGGTGGCTCCCACTCCGGTCTCTGCCCTTCTGCATGCGGTGGTGGTAGTTAAAATCGGTGTTTTTTCCATATGCCGCATCATGCTTTCCGTTTTTGGTGTGGATCTTCTGGCGGATACGGGACTTGGATTGATAACGGCCTATTTTGTCAGCTTCACCATTATCATGGCTTCCGTTATTGCTCTCACCAAAACCAACCTCAAGGCAAGGCTGGCCTATTCAACGGTTAGCCAGCTCTCCTATATTATTTTAGGTGTGGCGCTGCTGACACCCAATGGCATCACAGGTGGACTTATCCATATAGCCAACCATGGCTTTGCAAAGATTACCCTGTTTTTTGCGGCAGGGTGCATTTTTGTGGCAACGCAGAAAAAAGATATTCGCGAGATGGCGGGTCTGGGTTTTGCCATGCCTTTGACCATGCTGGCTTTTTCTCTTGCCTCCCTTTCCATGATTGGTGTGCCGCCTGTGTCCGGCTTTGTCTCCAAGTGGTATCTTGCACTGGGAACCATGGACATTAATAATTTGATTCTGTTGACAGTTCTGATGGTAAGTTCACTTCTTAATGCTGGCTATTTTGTGCCTGTTATTCTGACGGCCTTTTTTGGTAAGCCTGCTGAAGGAGCTGTCGTAACAGCGGGTTTTGTTGAGACCCGGCCACTTATTCTACTGATGGTGATTCCGCTTTGTATCACAGGTGCCATTTCCGTGGCTATCGGGATCAAGCCGGACCTTCTTCTGGCCATTATTCATCTTCTGATGTGAGGTAGGTATGGGACGACTGATGACCTGGCTCCGGGAACGGGCAGAATGGTTCAAATGGGCTTTTTTCGCCTTCCTGGCCGGCGCCGTTGCCTATGATTTTATGGCAGAGCGGCATGACCCCCATTTTTTCGGGGATACCCTGATTGGATTCTGGAGTGTGTTTGCCCTTTTCGGTTGCCTGGGCATGATTGTTATCTGCAAAGGTATTTCCCATGCCTGGCTTATGAAGCAAGAGGACTATTACGATGACAAGTAGTATGCTATCTCCTCTGGCCCAGCTGCACCCATGGCTCATGCATCCGGCAACGCTCTTTATTCTGGGTGCCTTGCTGATGCCGGTGCTCTGCCGGATAAATTTGAAAAATGCTGCTTTGGTGATTATTCCTCTGGTGGCTTTTTTTCAGATAAACATGCTGCCTGAAACATTTGGGCAGGTATCCTGGATGGGTTTTGACATGGTGTTTGGACGGGTGGATAAACTCACCTATGTCTTTCTCCATGTTTTTACACTCATGGCGGTAATAGGATCCCTTTTTGCGTTGAAAGTGGAAGACTGGGGGCAGCATACGGCTGCCTGGCTATATGTCGCCGGTTCCCTTGGAGTTACCCTTGCGGGAGATTATCTTACGCTCTTTATTTTCTGGGAGCTGATGGCCGTCGCATCCACCTTTCTGATTTGGTACAGAAAAAAGAAGAAGTCCATAGAAGCTGGATTCCGATACCTTCTTGTTCATGTGCTGGGCGGGTTGATACTGCTGGCGGGCATCTTTTTGAAATATCGCGCTACGGGTGGAGATCTTACCTTTGTGCAGATTCTGCCCACGGATGCGGGTCTTGGGGACTATCTCATCATGATCGGCTTCATGCTGAATGCTGCCGTACCGCCTATTCATGCATGGTTGCCCGATGCCTACCCTGAAGCAACGGTTACTGGTGCCGTTTTTATGTGTGCTTTCACGACAAAGACGGCTGTGTATGTGCTGGCCCGGGGCTTCCCCGGTTTTGAGGCTTTGGCCATTCTCGGTGCTATCATGGCGCTCTATGGTGTGGCCTATGCCGTTATTGAAAATGATGCCCGAAGGATTCTTGCCTACCATATTGTCAGTCAGGTCGGCTATATGGTTTGCGGTATCGGCATTGGAACGGCCATGGCTGTGAATGGAGCTGTAGCCCACGCGTATGCTCATATTCTTTATAAAGCACTTCTCTTTATGGGGGCGGGTGCTGTTTTGGAGATGACAGGACGATCCAAACTGAATGAGCTGGGCGGACTCTATGCTAAAATGCCCCTTGCCCTGATTTTTACGGTAATTGGCGGAATAGCCATTTCAGGTTTTCCGCTGACATCGGGTTTTGTGTCTAAATCCATGATTATTGCTGCCGCAGGTGAAGCCCACAGAACCGGACTTCTCCTTATGCTGACCCTTGCTGCTGTGGGGACTTTTCTTTCGGTTGGTATCAAACTTCCTTATTATATATGGTTTGGTGGAAAATCGGAGCCTTCGGTACCCCATGCCCAGGATCCACCGGCGTGCATGCTCTGGGCCATGGGGATTGCCGCTTTTATGTGCTTTTTTCTGGGTGTTTATCCGGAATTTCTCTATCGTATGCTGCCTTTTGCGGTTGATTACCAACCCTATACGGCCTACCATCTTTCTGAAACCCTCCAGCTTTTGGGCTTTACGGGTCTCGGTTTCTATCTGATGGTTAAAAAACTGGGGCCAGAGCCGAAGATGAATTTGGATCTGGACTGGTTTTATAGAAAAGGGAGTCTGAAATTTATGGCCTTTGCCTCCGGTCCCCTTTCAAAGGTGAATGATTGGGTAGGTGAAGTATACCGCAGCATAGGGCTAACCTGGACCATGTTGACAGCCAGGGCTCTTTCCTGGTTTGACAAAGAAGGTATTGACTATGTAGTGGATGGCACAGCGAAGGGCGTTGTGGATACGGGAGACAGACTCCGTCAGGCTCAAACGGGAAAAATTCAGCATTATATTGGTGCTGCGGCCCTTTTACTGTTCGGTATCATGATCGTTGTGATCCTCCTTTAAAGAAACCGAAGACCCGGATACGGTATTTACGATGACAAATGCTCTGCTTTATAACAGCCTGGGTTACCCCATTCTTTCGGCGGTGCTGCTGACACCCCTTGCCGGTGCTGCCTGCTGTTTTTTCATCCGGAACCAGACGGTTCTGAAATTATGGGGATTGCTGGTTACCCTCATGACAGCAGCCTTGAGTCTGCCGCTCTGGACTGCCTTTGACCGGAGCACTCCTGCCTATCAGTTTGTGGAAATGATGGAGTGGTTTCCGAGTATAGGGCTTTCCTATCAGCTGGGAGTTGACGGTATTTCCGTACTCCTGGTTCTGCTGACAACCTTTATCATGCCACTTTGTATTCTGTGCTCCTGGAAGTCTATTGAGCACAGGCTTGCGGAGTTTATTTTTGCCATACTGGTAATGGAAACGGCGATGATAGGTGTTTTTGTCAGTATGAACACGGTGCTGTTTTATATTTTCTGGGAAGCCATGCTCATCCCCATGTATCTCCTTATTGCCGTATGGGGTGGTCCGCGCAAGGATTATGCAGCCATTAAGTTTTTCCTGTATACATTTGTTGGCTCCATTTTCTTCCTTGTGGCAATTGTAGCCTTACGGGTTAAAACCGGCACATTTTTTATTCCAGATCTCATGGCAGCGGAATTCAGTTTTGGCTGGCAGGCATGGATATTTGCCGGATGTGCTCTGGCTTTTGCCGTGAAAATCCCCATGTTTCCTTTCCACACCTGGCTTCCAGCTGCCCATGTGGAAGCCCCTACTGCCGGATCGGTTATACTGGCTTCCATTCTGCTGAAAATGGGCGGATACGGCTTTCTCCGGTTTTGCTTACCCATGGCACCACAGGCAACGGAGTTTTTTGCTCCATTTCTCATCGTTCTCTCGCTTGTGGGAATCCTTTATGGCGGTTATCTTGCACTGGGACAGAGCGACATTAAAAAACTTATTGCCTATTCGTCTGTTGGTCATATGGGTTTTGTAACTTTGGGCATTTTCCTCCTGAATGATGAAGGGGTCAAGGGTGCCATGCTGCAGATGATCAACCACGGCATCACTACGGGCGCCCTGTTTCTTTGTATCGGTATTATTTATGAAAGAACCCATTCCAGAGAGATTCAGGATAATGCGGCTTTGGGAATGTTTATGCCTGTTTACGTTACATTCTTGGGGATTTTTTCCCTTTCATCCCTTGCCTTTCCGGGAACGAACAGTTTTATCGGTGAATTTCTGATTCTTATGGGAGCTTTCCGGAGTCAGCCTCTGGTGGGTGCCATTGCCATACCGGGTGCTATCCTTGCTGCGGCCTATATGCTGAGGCTTTTGCAAAAAATGGTTTGGGATTCCAGTGATGGTCATGTGCATCATCACGGTGAGGCAGCCCATGGCGGTGGTCAAGGAAATGACAATGACCATGCTCACGGGAGAAAGCTTTGGGATCTGGATCTTCGTGAAACCGCTTGTCTTACTTTTCTTGTGGTATTTGTTTTTTGGATTGGTCTGAACCCGCAACCTGTTCTTTCGGTAATGGATGCGAGTGTTACCCATCTGCTGGATCAGGTGGCCGCAGGGCAGGGGAGTGTCCAGGCTCTGGCCGGGCATTGATGACAGGGAGTGTATGTTTCTGCCCGGCTTGAATGAAGGAAGAGCACTTTTTTGCTTGATGATTACTTTGCCAACCTCAAGGTTTAGGATCGATACGCCATGTCTATGATGGAATTTCTCCCCGAACTGGTCCTCATCGGGATGACCCTGATTTTTTTCGGACTTTCCCTGTTCAAGGCAGATTCTGTTCTGGTTGGAAGGGTCGCTCTGGGCGGTGCGGGTATCCTGGTGCTGACTGCCTTTGCTGCGCTCTCATCGGAAGGCATGCTGTTCTTTGATGCTTACCGTGTGGATCTTTTCTCTCAGACTTTCAAGTTGCTGATAGCCTTTGGTTTTTTGGGTGTTTTGGCACTGGCATCGGGCTTCCCAGGAGTTCGTAATGAAATCAGTGCTGAATACGCCATGTTTCTGTCCATTTCCACCATGGGGCTTACCTTTCTTGTCAGTGGAGTGGAGCTTTTGACCATTCTTCTTTGCCTTGAGATTTCTTCTTTTGCCCTTTACGTGGCCATCCCCATGCGCAAAGGCGCGCATCGGACCCAGTACGAAGCAGGTATAAAGTATGTATTGTTTGGCGCACTGGCAACGGGTGTTACCGTTTTCGGCATGAGTTATGTGGTGGGGCTTACGGGAACGACCTATCTTTCAGAACTGGGGCCACTTCTTCCGGACCTTGTAGCTTCTGAACCTCTGGCTCTCATCGGCCTTCTCATGATTTTGTCTGGCTTTTTCTATAAACTGGCTCTTTTTCCCATGCATTTCTGGACCCCGGATGTGTATGAGGGGGCAGCCAATGAAACAACAGCATTTGTGGCCACATTGCCTAAAATTGGTGCTGTTGCACTACTGATTCGTTTTATGGCATCAAGTGGCGCAGATTCGGGTCATCTTGTTTGGGTTCTTTCTGTTTTTGCTGTATTTTCAATGACATACGGGAATCTCGCTGCTCTTGTTCAGAGTGATATCAAGCGGCTTTTAGCCTTTTCATCCATTGCCCATGCGGGCTATGTAATGGTGGGTATTCTTTCTGCGGGCCCTGAAGGTTTTGGCTCGGCTGTGTACTATATTTTCGGTTACCTGGTCATGACGCTGGGGTGCTTTTATGTTATTTGTCAGGTTGCACCAGCGGGTGAAAACCTGAGTTTCGACGGATTGAAAGGACTGCACCGAAAATCACCTGTTCTTGCCTTTACCCTTGCCGTTGCGGCGTGTGGCATGGCCGGGATTCCTCCAGCAGTGGGCTTTCCTACGAAATTTCTTGTTTTTACCGCTGCCATTGGTCAAGGATATTATGCCCTTGTGATTCTTGCAGTAATCAATGCTGCTATTTCTGCATTTTACTATCTGAAACTGGTAAGAGCGGCTTATGCCCTTCCCGAAGAAGAGCTTTCTTCAGGAGCTGTACATCCCCGTTTTGCTCTGGGTGTTCCCATGACGGCTTTGGGTATTTTTATCACAGCGGTGATTCTTGCATCAGGATTGTTTCCGGAGCCCATCGTAGCCATGGCCAGGGAGGCCGTTGGCGTACTTTTATAAAAAACCCTTTCATTGGGGTGATGAAGAAACAGGCAAGAGGAGATAAAAGCCACCGAAACAAGGCTTTTATCTCCTCTTTTTATGGATTCGAGAAGGTCCAGAACTGCTGTCAGATACTGATATCGGAGAGTTTTTCTGATTTACGGCGGGAGGGTGCAGGAGTATGCTGGCCTTTTTCAGGTGAGCATTAATGCAAAAGTCAAAAAAGCACGAATGATGTCGGCTATGCCCTGATAGGATGCCATAAAGATTTGTCGTACGGAGCAGACTGAAAGGTGCTAACCCGGCACTCACATTCTTTCCATTAAAAAGAGCGGTGCGTTTTGTTATTGTTATGGGATAAAGCTTTGAATTCAGGTGTTTATTTTGGTTTTACGAGGGGGATGGGTGGGCATTTTTTATGGGTCAAAAAACACGTATAATCAGGTGTTCCTTTTAAGGGGAAGCCAGATACACAGTTCTTTGTCAGTCAGTAGTAGGGGGAGGGCAATCAATCAATGAGTCAGCATCCAAATATAGAGCTCGGAGTTTGCCGGGTCATGCCACATCTGGCGTATGACTGCATGGATGGTTTCTCCTGAAGTTGTCTGAATGCTAACGGAATCCATGTGAGTTGTGGCACTGTCGCGGGTCCCCGTTGTCTGTACCGCATGCCATGATTGTACCTGGGTACCTTTTTGCCGTGCTATCTCGTCAATGGCTCTGGATATGGCCAGATTCCTTTGGGCATTGGGGCCATGCAGGTGCGGCCGGGCGATCCCCACTCCGCCAATCTGACCATTTACGGAAGGATTATAGATGAAAGCAGGCCTTGCATCATTTCCCTTGGGACCAGCAGGTGTACTGTGGTGGGTGCAGCCCATGGACAGAATAGTCATTAAAAGGAGTGGGATCGTTTTTTGCATCATGGAATTCAGTCCTTTCGCCGACATGCTGCGCAAAGATGCATGTTTCTGGCCATGGATAGGAGTGATGACAGCAGTAGCATATTGGTGCCTGCTGTGTGAAATGCGGAGGGAGATTTTCAACTTCCCCGCGTAAGCCTGCAGAGTTCAGTGCAGACCGCAAAGAGTGGTCTGCACTGAGTTATAACGCCTAGTTAAAGTCCGTAAATTCTTTTGCAATCATTGCATCGAGCTCGTCATGGGCTTTTTTTGCCTGGAACTGCTGCCACAGAGCCTGATCATTCTTATAGGATGTCGTCACAGCGTCTCTTGCAGCGGAGCGGACGGATTCGGGATCCACAACCATCCATACAAAAAGTTCGCCGTTGGGAGCACGCCACATGGACCGCATTTTGGATCCGGCAAGGGTTTCATTGGCAACCTGACGGGAGACCTGTGAAGATACGCGGTCAACGGTTTCATCGTCACCCATTCCCGTAGCCTGTGTGAAATTTTTTACCATGTTCTGTACTTTGACACTCATCTGGCGTGCAAGCTGATCCCTTCCGTCGGCCAGGGCTTCATTTCGGGCAAAGGCAAAACCGGCCTTACCGATTCTGGCTGTACCAACGGCGGCCACACCACCTTCCAGTTCAGGATTAAAAACCCAGCTGGGAGCATCTTTGTACTCATCGGGCATACCCGTATCGGCCACAGGTGTTTCTTTAGGAGCACAGGCAGCCATGAGTGCTGCAATCGCAGCCAGCATAATCAGTTTTACGAGTTGTTTTTTCATACAATCCTCCAGTTTTAACGGTTTTATTGTGGTAACATATCGTTATTTTTAAGGATCCGGGAAGAAAAAATCTTCTGCGGACCGCCAGGGCCGGATAGAATATGAGTCCGCTGTCTGGTTTTAGGTTAAAAAACCACTGGCCTCCTGCTTTTGTATCATACATATATTTCCGGATGACATATTCATATACCATATCTTTTTTTTTGGAAAGTTTTTACTTGATCCTTTTCAAAGAAGAAAGAGAAGAGTGCCGCGGCGCAAAAAACCTGATCCAGCTGATAGGGCTGTTATTTGGGCTGTTTCAGCGTACGGTAAAGTGGGTCTGATATCCTTTATAGCGAGGTGTTACCTTTTTCATGTAATTACGGGTTTCCTCATAGGGAAGATCTGCAACCAGTTTTGCATAGACCTGTGCCGGTGTCATGGTGTTGATCACCTCGGCCGCACGGCGTATGTTGGTATTGCCTGTAAAAGCCCGCGCCACATTGCCTGCGCCGGTGTTGTACGCGGCTATACTGCAGTATACCCTGCTTTCAGGATTCTGTATGGACGAAAGATAACGGTAATAGAGAATGTAAAGGTAGGCGGCACCCATTTTGATGTTGTTGTCCGCATTGTAAAGGTAGGAGGGAGAGAGCAGTTTCTGCTGGCCGTATACCAGCTGGGAAGCATCTTTGCCAGCGGACTGGGGTACAATCTGCATGAGTCCGTAAGCGGGAACGTGGGATTTTGCCATGGGGTTAAAGGAGCTTTCGCTGTGCATAATGGCTACCATGAGGGCCGGATCAATCTGACGTTCTCTTGCATACTGAACTATTTCTTTTTCATATGTTCCTGATTTCTCACTGAGCTTTACTTCAGGCAAGGGGATGGTAAAGCTGTGGATTCTGTTTCCTGCTTCCGGAGCATCCCGTTGGGTCTGTGTGCTTTTCTGGGCCAGCTCACTGACAGCCTTGGCCACTTCACGGTTTGAAGGAGTGGTGGTGCCCGTGAGGGTCTGGGTAAGGATGGGTTCCGGTTTTACGGTAGCTGTGACGACGTTTTTTGAGGCCTCTACAACCCGCTGTTCAATATTCTGGGAAAGGGTATCATTTTCAAAGGCTTTAGCTGTTGTGGCCGTGACCAGACTTTTGAGCCGGTCTTCCAGTTCCTTATGTACATCCTGAGCAGCGCTTTGAATTTCAATGGTGATGGTGTTATTTTCAAAATCCACAAGGGTACGATTTTTCATGTCCCTGCTGTACTCGACCCACTGGGTCGGACTGCTCAGAATTTCGTCTCCCCAGTGTTTTTTAATTTCATTTCTGTAATTTTCGAATTCTTCCTGAATAATTTTCTGGTACTCTTGGAATTCCTTTCTTATCTGTTCCTGGTAGGAAACGAAAGCGGTTTGCTGTTGTTTCATGTACTCTTCAAAGGACTGGGCAAGCCCGGCAGATGGAAAAATCAGAAAAGGGGCAAGAACCAGAGTAAGAATGCGGAAGGTTGCAGTACGCATGACAGAACTCCTTGGTTTATGGATCTGTGGAGGAAGGGCTTTTTTTTTATCCTGTAATGTACTACAGGCATTATAAGAATAAAAGAGTGGGCATGATACCTGTGTATGAGGGTAGAATGGCCCTGCCAAATGAACAATATGGAATTACATGGTTTTTTTGTACCATTCCGGAGCCTGTAAAATCCATATAAATTTTCATGTAAGAAAAAAGTGTATAAATAAATGATACTGATCTGGCCTTTCAGCCCAGAGAAAGGAGAAGAAATGTTTTGGAATCGTTTGGTTTCGTTTTTTTTTGTCTTGTCGGTAATGCTTGCGGGGCCTTTTTTTTTCGCAGGGGCACTTGTCATACGCTTTTTGACCAGGCCTTTTGATCCCCGTCTGCGTTTTTTGCATCTGTATACCTGTTTCTGGTCAACTTGCCATTACTGGACCATGCCCACATGGAAATTTGTGGTAACAGGTAAAGAGCATATAGATAAAAAAGCAACCTACGTGGTTGTGTCCAATCATCAGTCCCAGTTGGACATCCTTGCGGCATTCCGCACATTTTTTCATTTTAAGTGGGTATCCAAGATAGAGGTTTTCCGGCTCCCTTTCATCGGGTGGAACATGCACCTGAATGAATATATTCCTTTAAAAAGGGGGGATAAGGAGAGTATCCGTGAGATGCTTGAAAAATGTCGAAAAACCCTTAAAAAAGGAAATTCTGTTTTTATTTTTCCAGAAGGCACACGCAGTGAGACCGGTATTCTGCGTCCCTTCAAGCTGGGAGCCTTCCAGCTGGCCCATGAGCTGCAGCTGCCCATTTTGCCCATTGCCATTGATGGTACTCGGGAAGTTCTTCCTAAATACAGCCTCGAGCTGAAAAGTACCAAACCCATGAATATTCAGATTATGCCCCCTGTGCCCTACGAAAACTTTCAGCATATGAGCGAGGAGGAAACCGCTGCATTTTTCCGCAAGAAGATTGGTGCCCATGTCACGGCGCACACGGAGGATACGGAAGAGCCCTCTCTGCTGACAGCGGTCTGACTTGATTTGTTATGGCTGTTATTTCTGGTCCAGAATCCAGAGGCCTGACCAGGGGGTCGCTGGATCGGCAGAGATCTGTTTGATTTTTTCCATGTATGCCCTGGCCGGAGGATCTGTACTGGCTATCAGCCCGAAAAAATTTATGGCTTCCGTAAGGTTTCCTGTATAAAACGCATCCAGTCCTCTTCCGAATGTGGCAAAATCACCGGAAGGCAGTTCGGCCCATGCCGGTTCAAAAATCCGGATGGACCTTTCTTTGCCCACAACCTGCACTCTGGCTATTTCCCTAAGACGGATATGGGAGGAAAGATGGGCAGCCGTGCTTTCGGCGATGAGGATGCGGGTGCCAAAAACCTTATTCACTCCTTCCAGGCGGGCAGCAAGATTGACGGAATCTCCCAGCATGGTGTAGTCAAATCGTTTGCTGGAACCCAGGTTGCCCACAACAGCTGGCCCTGTATTGATGCCGATACGCATGCGAACAGGGCGCTCTGTCCATTGCCGGAGGTCTGTAGCCATTGCCTCAAGGCAGTCCTGGCAGCAGAGGGCGGCTCGCACGGCTCTTTCGGCGTGGTCATGAATGGCCAGAGGAGCATTCCAGAAGGCAATGATGGCGTCTCCTTCGTATTTGTCCACCGTTCCTCCGCTTTCCAGAATAATGTCTGTCATGGCGGAGAGATAGTGGTTGAGAAATGAGGTGAGGCTTTCCGGGTCCATGCCTTCGGACAGGGTTGTAAAGCCTTCCAGATCGGAGAAAAAAATAGATATTTCCTTTTTTTCTCCGCCGAGCCGGAGTTTACCCGGGTTGAGCAGAAGTTCGTCAATCACTGCAGGACTTAGATATTGGGAAAAGGCATTTTTGATGAAGCGCTTTTGCTGTCCTTCCGTGGTGTAGTTGATGAAAATGGACGCTGTTACGGCCATGAGCATTCCAGCCATAAGGGGGGTCAGGGGAAGAATGCTGCCAACTGCGTAAAGGGCCAGACTGATCACTACGGGTAGGGCAAATGATAGCGTGAGGGCGGTTGCAGCCATGGCTGTGGCAGGCACGGCCAGCACCAACAGGGAGGCAGCGGCGGAGAGGATGATCACCAGGCTCAAAAAGGGAAGTGTTTTCATATCGTCAAGAAAATCATTGGACAGGAAGTTGTCCAGAAATGTGGCATGTACCTCTACTCCGGGATAGGCACCGTCTAGGGGTACAGGAGCCAGATCGTGGAGTCCAGGAGCCGAATAACCTATCAGAACATAAGCATCTTTGAGCCGATCAGCTTCAGGCAGATCCGCATCATGCCCTTGCATTTCAAGGATGGCGGAACGGAGAATGGCCCCTGCCGGTATGGCGGTATGTGTTCGGGATGGGCCCCTGAACCGGAGTCTTGTTTCATGGTTGTGGTTCAGAGGAATGGTCCTCTGGTCAATTATAATTCTTTTTTCACCGTAGACTATGGAGACTTCCGGGTGAGCTGCCAGCCATGTGGCCAGACCCAGGCTGGGAAAAGCCCTGCCATCAAAAGAGGTGAAGGCCCGCATGTTTCGGTAAACGCCATCGGCATCGGGGTTGAGGCCCACATTACCGGGTATGCGCCAGCTGGCAGCAAGATTACCGTGGGCCATACTGGCTCTGGTCCTGGCAGGGGGTTCCTTTCCCTGCAGTAAGGGCGGCTGGGGTAGATCCGGGGGATAGGATGTGGTCGTTCCCGTGGTATGCCCCAGAAACATGGCACCGGCCACGGGTCCGAAACGCTGGGCTGCCAGGGCCAGGGCCGCGTCATCGTATTCTCCGTAAAAGGAGGGCTCCGTGAAAAGAATATCCATTCCTACGGCTCTGACTCCTCTGGAATGGCAGAAATCAAGGATGTGAGCCCATATCTCTCTGGGCCATGGCCATGGAAGCTGGCTGTTTTCCCTGGCCCAGTCCAGGCTGTTCTGGTCCACCAGTATGAGAATGATGCCTGATGTAGAGGGAGCTGGCCCCGCCATGATCCGGGCACGCAGATCAAAGCTTTTCCATTCAATTCCATTGCCAAGACCTGTGAAAAATAAAAGGCTGGCAAGACCTGTGGCCAGCGATGTTGCCAGCAGGCAGCGGTAGGCAAGCAGGTTGCGGGCCGGGCCTTTTCTCATGGAATTCTCCTGAATTATACGGCATGCAGTGCTTTGTGAAAACGGGCTTGACGGACTGAGTGTACCGTAATGTTTTTCCCATAAACGCCCATTTGCTGAAGATCCTGAATGCGGCTTTCCGGAGACGGATGGGTACTGGCAAAATCCGGTGCACCGGGTTTGAGTCTTTTTCCCATGGCGGCAAGCATGTTGGGAAGTCCGGAAGGATCATATCCGCAGGCTCGGAGTATGGCCACGGCCTCCTGATCCGCCTCGCGTTCAAAAGCTCTGGAATAGCCCCTGTTCATCAGTGTGCCCGTAATGTCGCTGATGGAGCCTCCAAATGCTTCCGTGAGCTCAGCCAGGTGCCCTCCTGCAAAGGCGCCGGCTCCTTCCACGGCAATGGTGGTAAGGGCCGTGGTAAGACGGGATTTGCGGATGGCCTTGAGCCCGTGTTTTTCAGAAACATGGGCAATTTCATGGGCCAGAACGGCGGCAAGTTCGGTTTCATTGCTGCAGAGGCGGAGCATACCCCGGGTGATGAAGATAAAGCCTCCCGGAGCGGCAAAGGCGTTGATTTCATCGGAGTCCAGGATAAGAAAGGAGTATCCTTTATAGACCTCGGGTTTGGAGGCGAAGCGGGCCAGAGTCTGGCCCAGAAGATTGAGGTAATTGGTAGCCTCCTTGTTTTCCCATGCGTTATAGGAAGAAAGCACCACAGCTCCCACACTTCGGCCGATATAGTATTCCTGCTCGGGTGTAATATCCTCAAAGCTTTTGGCAAGGGCGGCGGTACTGCGTTTGATGGCAGCAGCCTGGGACTCTGTAATGGTTCCGGAGGCTACACCAAGGGTGGTCCCAACCTCAGATACAGCCCCCATGGTTTGGCAACCTGCCATGGTCAGGCACAGAATCAGACAAAGGATCTGTTTCATCGGGCACCTCCGGGAGGATAAATGCCTCCTTGGCTAAGGAAATCCAGAGATTCTTTTGGATCTGTCCGGAAGGTTTCCATTCGGTTGATCCAGGTATAGTTCAGCTCCTGATTTTCAGCCCGGAAAGCGGCTTCCACTTCGGGGCTGAATCCTTTACCTGCAAGGGCGAGTTCATCTGCACTGACCTGGCCGGACAGGGCCTGGCCTGCGGCAAGTTCAATTTTTCGTTCCGTCAGGGCGGAGGCATGAACCCACCCTATTGTCCGTGTACCCGTAACCTGTACCCTGCGCCAGTCACCTTGCCTTGACAGCTCTTCAACGGTCTGCCCGTACGGGATGTCCCTGATGGATCCTGCGAGAAAGGAGGGCATTTCCCGCAGGGGAGTGCTGCGTACCTGAACCTGTAGGCCTGCTGCCGATACACCGCTAAGGGCCAGCAGCAGGCAGGCGAGGATAATTAAGGGAGAGATTCTCATGTCTGTCTCCTGAAAGGAAAAGTTGGTGTGGCTTTCCGCCCGGGGCCTGAGCGGAATTCTGATTCGCACCGGTGCCGGTAATCGGCAGGTGCTAAAGTACGTCCCGCAGGTGCCTGTTCATGATGCCCGGACAGGGAGCTGTAGGGACAGAAGCTGTTTCACCTCCGAAGATGTGAGATGGCGCCACTCTCCCGGCATGAGGTGTTGCAGCTCCAGAAAGGCCAGACGGATGCGGTGCAGCTGCAGAACTTTCGCGTCACAGGCTGCCACCATTTTGCGGATCTGGCGGTTACGGCCTTCTTTCAGGATGATGCGGAATCCATTCTGCTTTTCCCGAAAAACCCGGGCCGGCCTGGTTTTTTTCCCCTCAATGATTATGCCTTTTGCCATGAGGGCAAGGGCACGATCACTGAGAACGGGGGTTGTATGCACCACATACTCTTTTTCATGGTCAAAGGAAGGATGGGAAAGGCAATGGTGCAGGGGACCGTCGTTGGTAAGCAGGACAAGTCCGGTTGAATCCTTATCCAGGCGGCCCACGGGGAAAATTCGCTGGGGCAGTTTTACGAGATCGGTAACCACCTTTTCACCGGGGTGTTTGCAGGAGCTTACCACGCCAGCAGGTTTGTTCAGGATGATATACGTCATTCTTTCCCCCCCTCCCACGGCTCTGCCGTCCATCCGGACGCTATCCCCCGGGTCTACACGGGTACCCATTTCCCGGACAACCCTTCCGTTGACCTCTACCCGTCCGGCATGAATCCGGCGCTCTGCCTCCCGCCGGGAGCAGACCCCGGCGTCTGCCAGAAATTTCTGAAGTCTTGTTCCTCCCTGAGCGGGAGGGTCTTTTTCAGGAGCGGTAGTCTGCATTGATACGCACATAGTCATAGGAAAAATCACAGGTCAGCATGAAGTCCTGACCTTCTCCGACTCCGAGATCAATGAGGATGGTGAATTTTTTTTGTTTCATCACCGAGGATGCCTTTGCCTCCGCTTCGGGTCCGAGCCAGATGCCGTCTTTTACCAGCAGGGCATTGTCAAAGGAGAGGGTGATACGGTCGGGGTCGAGCTTTGCACCGGAGCGGCCAACAGCCATGGCCAGACGTCCCCAGTTGGCATCCTCACCGAAAAGGGCCGTTTTCACAAGGGGTGAGTTGGCAACGGTTTCAGCTGCTTTCAGGGCGTCTTCGCTGGTTGCCGCACCGGTAACCTCTATCCGAACCAGCTTGGTGGCTCCCTCACCATCCAGAACTACCTGTGTGGCAAGATCCATGCAAATCTGATTGAGAGCATCGGCAAAGAGTTTTTCATCGTTTTCCCTGATGCGGACACCGGAGGCGCCCGAGGCCATGAGCAGCACAGTATCATTGGTGCTGGTGTCCCCATCCACAGTAATGCGGTTGAAACTTCGGTTGACAGCTTCTGTGAGGAGTCGGGAGAGAGCAGCCGGATTCAGGTCTGCGTCGGTCATGATGAAACTCAGCATGGTTGCCATATCCGGACAGATCATGCCAGAGCCTTTGGCTACTCCGCAGACCGTAACTTCGCCGGATGGCAGTATCAGGGTTTGGGAGGCTGTTTTCCTGACAAGGTCTGTTGTCATGATGGCATGGGCCAGATCTTCAAGCCCGTCGTTTCGGAGGGAGGAAGCCAGTTTGGGTACGGCGGGAAGAATCCGGTCCATGGGGAGCTGCTGGCCGATGACACCCGTGGAAGCCACCTGTATCAGCTCCGGATCTGTTCCCAGAGCAAAGGCTGCGGCTTCTGCCATGGCTTTGGCATTTTCCATACCCTGACGGCCTGTGGCACAGTTGGCATTGCCGGAATTGACAATCAGGGCCTGGCATCGGCCGGATCGGATGTGATCACGGCTGATGCGTACGGGGGCCGCCGTGACCTGATTTCGGGTGAAAACCGCTGCTGCTGCCGCAGGATGATCACAAGCCAGCATGGCCAGATCCGGCCTGTCTTTGTGTTTGATCCCGGCGCAGACGGCACCGGCACGAAAGCCCTTGCAATACATGGATGTCATAGGGTGTAGTCCTGAAAAAAGTTTTCTTTAAAAAAAGGGAGAAGGATTCCCACAAAGACAAAGCCCCATTGTACTTTATCTTTTCAGGGGATCAAGGCATAATGCGCGCGTTTGTATAAACTTTTTGAAGACAGGGGGATGGATGGAAACGCTTCTGGTATGTCCTGTGTGTCACAAAGGACGCATTCGTGAGCGGCGGAGTTGACGCGAGCTTATTTTTCGCTGCACGGCGTGCGGCGCTGTCTGCCCGGATACCCTTGTCCGGGAGCTGATGGATGATGCCATGGAGGAACGTCTTGCCCGGATCCCGGTGGACCGCCTCTAGATGGAGAGCGTGATGGATGAGAGGAAAGGAAAGATTGGTGCGCCGGTTCAGGATTGTTATGGAGTATGACGGATGCAGTTTTCACGGATGGCAGCGACAGCCGGTCCTGCTAACCGTACAGGGAGAGCTGGAAAAGGCCCTTTCTCTCATTGCCGCCAGCCATGTGGATGTTCATGGCTCCGGCAGGACGGATGCAGGGGTGCATGCACTGGCTCAGGTTGCTCATTTTGACATGGACACCCGGATGAATGGGGTTCTTTTGAAAAAGGCGCTGAACTGCCTGCTGCCTCCTGGGATCGTAATTCATAATTGCATGGAAGTCGGGCCAGCCTTTCATGCCCGCTTCGGAGCAAGGGCTAAAACCTACCGTTACCGAATTCTGAACCGTGCCCTAAGGTCGGCTCTGGGGCGTACCCATGTGTGGCATGTGTGGCAGCCTCTGAACCGATCAGCCATGGACCGGGCAGCGGCCCTTCTTACGGGAACCCATGATTTTAAAAGTTTTGAAGGTGCGGGAAGCCCGCGAAGCAGCACGGTGCGGACTCTCTTTCATGCGGCCTTTGATGACGAACCGGCCAATCCAGGAGTTTTTGCCTTTGAGGTTACGGCCAATGGGTTTCTGCGTTACATGGTGAGAAATCTGGTGGGCACGCTGGTTCAGGTGGGTATGGGTAAAATCAGGGAGGAGAGTATACCGGAGATTCTTGCAGGGAAAAGCCGTCACCTTGCCGGTATTACGGCACCTCCTCAGGGGCTTTATCTGAAAGCCGTCCACTATGATTTTTCTGATGATTTCAGGGAGCCGGCCATGGGGGTGCGTCAGCCACCGGGTGTTGATATGGGAGGTAAAGGGAGATGCAGAGCGTGGAGCTGCGGCAGAGACCAACACTGAAACAGTGGATTTTGACCCATGATGAGCGGTGGTCTTTTATTCTTTGTTACCTGGGGCTTGCTGTAATATTGAGTGTCTGTATCAGCCTGTTTTGGCTGGTTGTAGTGGTGGGTCTTCATGGAACCCTTGAATGGATATGTCAGCGGTCTGAGGATGCCTGTGCTCAGTCCGGGGTGATTCTGAGTCGTGTTGCATGGGCGTTGAAGCTTGATATCAGCCTGATTCTCTTTGCTCTGGCCCTGGGCGTCTATATGGAAATTATTATGGGTATGGCAGGTATCGGTGCCGCAACCCGGGCTGGTGTTCAGGGTGCCAAAGGCGGAGCTCGTTTTCTTGTGTGGGAAAAGGCTCTCCGCGCCATGTTGCTTTCCCTTGATGATCTTGCTCAGGTGTTGCGGGTCCTGCTCCGCAAGACGGCCAGCCCAAAGACGGAAGGGGAAGCCGAATGTGCTGAAAGTCTTAGCCAGCCAGATGCGCCATTCGTTTCAGCTGAGACCGGACGGAGCTGGAGGGATGCATGGTCCACCGGTGACTGGTTCTGTATGATTTTTGGTGCGGCCTGCCTTCTGATGATCGGAATCAGCCCGTGGGTGACGGGTCATGGGCTGTCCGGTGTGCTGCGTCTCATTGGTGCGGAACTCCATCCATGGCCCTGATGACAGGGCTTGTTTTACGAGCAGGGTAATTTTTATTGCAAGATCTGTTGACACGGATGCCGTTTCGCTGTACCCCGAAGAAAGGTCCGAGGACAAGGACCGGCGGGAGACAATATTTTCAGGGCCTGTAACTGCCCTGAAGAAAATGGTGGGGATATCCCCGGATGGATTCAGATCAATATTTGAAGGAGAACAGCAATGTCTTATGAACCCGTTGTAGATCAGGACAAGTGTGTTGGATGTGAAGAGTGCGTGGATGTTTGTCCTGTGGACGTATTCGAAATGAAAGATGGTAAATCAGAGGTTGTCAATGCGGATGAGTGCCTTGGCTGCGAGTCCTGCATTGAGGTGTGTGAGCCCGGCGCCATTATAGTGAACGGCCTGTAGCCGTTCTGCTCCGGTATGTACGGTCAGGTAAAAGGGTGAAGCCGGCAATCGGTTTTCACCCTTTTTATGCTTCTGCTTTCGGAGCGGTTTCAGGCAAAAGCCCTTATTCCAGGAAGAGAACAGTCTGTATGTTGGGAACCCTTGTTAACGTTGCGGCGATCTGTGCAGGAGGCCTTCTGGGGCTTTTGTTCGGCAAAGGCATTGCTGAACGATATAAGCAGACTGTTATGCAGGCACTGGCTCTGGCCGTGATGCTCATCGGGCTGAAGACGGCCCTTGCCTGCGATGCCATTCTGATCATGATAGGAAGCCTTGTGCTGGGTACCCTTGCAGGAGAGTGGCTGAGGATAGAAGAGAGGCTGGCCGGACTGGGAACGATGCTGGAAAAGAGATTTGCGGGCAGAGGCAGTGAGGGTAGTCTGGCCCAGGCTTTTGTAACCACAAGCCTTATCTTCTGCGTGGGCTCCATGGCCATCGTCGGTTCTCTGGAAAGTGGCCTGACGGGCAATCACCAGACGCTTTTTGCCAAATCCGCGCTGGATGGTGTGGCGTCTGTTATTTTTGCAGCCTCCATGGGCGCAGGCGTGCTGTTGTCGGCTCTGGCAGTACTGGTGTATCAGGGGGGGATTACGCTGGCTGCGGTGGCCATTAAGCCCCTTCTTGTTCCGGAGGTGATTGATCATATGTCCGGTACCGGCGGACTTCTTATTTTCGCCATCGGCCTGAACCTGATGGGGATTACCCGCATCCGGCTGGGTAATATGCTGCCGGCTATTTTTGTACCAATTCTTTTTTATGCCCTATCTCTTCTTGCCGGATAATTCGTTCCTGTTTCGTATCCTGCCATCGCCAGAGAGCGGCCATGAAAGATCCGCTGATGTTGTGCCATATGCTGAAGATGGCACCGGGTAAAGCGGCAAGGGCTGTGAAGTGCTGCATGGCCATGGCCACGCTCAGACCTGAATTTTGCATTCCGACTTCAATGGATACGGTCCGGCTGATGGTAGTATGATATCCCATGAGGGCTGGGATCATGTATCCGAGTCCCATACCGATGGCATTATGCAAAAAGACCATAAAATAAATAATTGTTCCCGCTTCTGCTATCCGCTGGCTGTTCAGGGCAATGATAATGGCAATAATGATGGATATGAGCAGCATGGAAAAGGGCGGGATCAGCGGAACTGTTTTTTGCGTGAGCAAAGGGAGGTATTTTCGTAAGGTCATGCCTGTGGCAATGGGGAGAAGCACGATGATAAGAAGGGAACGCACCATCGACAGAACAGGAACGGTGGTGTCGGTACCGGCAAAAAGTTCGGTGAGCCATGGCATGAGAATGATGGCGGCTATGGTCGAAAATGCCGTCATGCTGACGGAAAGGGCCACATGCCCTCCGGCAAGATAGGCGATGACGTTGGAGGCTGTCCCTCCCGCACTGGCACCCACAAGCACCATGCCCAGCAGAATTTCAGGAGGCTGCTGAAAGGCCAGACTAATGGCATAGGCCGCTGAGGGCATGACAAGAAACTGAAGAGCGGTTCCTGTAAGAATAATTTTTTTATTTTTCCATGCTTCCAGAAAATCTGAGATTTGAAGGGTCATTCCCATGGTTAGCATAATAAGGCCCAGCATGGGAACTACAAGCTTTTTCCCGGGGATGAAGAGGTTCGGGGAAAAAAAAGCAGCAAGAGAGAGGAGCAGGGCTGTCCACGGGAAAAGGGCAGCCCAGAAGAGGGGAGGACGTACCGCAGACAGGGTCAGCATATGTCCGTTCATGGCAGAGTTGTTCCCTTTGTTTTTCCGAAAGACTCCATGGCCCAGCTAACCCTTTCATCAATGTTTCGGTTGTTGCAGGTCAGGGTTTCAATGGCTGTAAGGCGTTGCAGAAGGCCTTCTCCGTTGGTCATTTGAATGGCAAGGCCGGGTCTGGCGTTGAGTTCCAGCATTAAAGGTCCACGATTTCTGTCGAGCACAATATCCGCGCCAATATAGCCCAGCCCTGTCATTTCATAGCACCGGCTGGCAAGGGTAAGCAGATGTTTCCAGTCAGGTATTGTGATGGAGTCCAGCGGTTTTCTTGTGTCGGGGTGCAGCAATACGGGCTTTCCGAACTGCAGGGCTCTTAACCCTTTGCCTGTGGCCATATCCAGACCGACCCCCACAGCTCCCTGATGCAGGTTGGCCTTGCCGTCGGAAGCTTCTGTGGCCAGTCGAAGCATGGCCATGACAGGATAGCCCTGAAAAACAATCACACGAATATCGGGAATTCCCTGATGGGAGTATCCTTCAAACAGGGGATCCATCTGAATGATGTCTTCGATCAGAGCCGTATCTGGTGTGCCACCGAGGGAGTAGAGACCTGCAAGAATATTGGAAATATGTCTTTGTATATCCCGTTCATCGAGACGTCTTCCGGAAGATTTGATAAAGCTGTTACCACGGCTTCCGGAGATGACAAGAATTCCTTTCCCACCGGACCCTTTGGCGGGTTTGATAGCAAAACCCTCACCGTTCTGAAGCTGTTTATTTACATGCCTGACTTCATGCTGGGCACTGACGATGAAGCGCAGGGTGGGCGTGGGTACACCGTAGGCACTGGCAAGCTGCTTGGTTTTGAGTTTGTTGTCCACAAGGGGGTAGTGGCAACGGGGATTGTATCGGGCTACAAAAGCATGATTACGGCGGTTCATGCCTAAAATACCCATGCCTTTTAAAGTAAAGGGTGAAATCCAGCTCATGGTGTCCGGTCTTTCATGGCCGCAAAACGGTGCAGTTCAAAGAGCCTGTAGCCGGTGTACTGACCCAGCAGGAGGATCAGGGCGGCTATGATCAGATTGAGTTCCGGAAAATTAAAGCTTAAATGGGCAATGATGGGTTGACGCATGAAGGCATAGGCGCAGAGTGCCACCACAAGACTGCCCGTTCCCTGTACCATCACTTCCCGCATGCCTTCTTCTTCCCAGAGAATGGACATGCGTTCAATGGTCCAGGCAATGATGATAAGTGGAAAGGCAGTGACAGGCATGCCCGTGTGGAAACCGAGGCGGATGGCCATAAGACTGGCCAGGGTGATGAGGGTGATGACAATGATGACAATGGTGGCAATGCGGGCTACCAGAAGAAGGTTCAGATAAGAAAGATAGCTTCTGAGAAGCAGGCCGGTTCCCACAATGGCCAGAAAATAGATGAGCCCCGGTACCAGCGATGTCTGGAGAAAGGCCATGCCGATGAGTACGGGCATGAAGGTGCCGGATGTGCGTACGCCAATAATAATACGCATGAAAGTGACCACCAGAGCACCCATGGGAATCAGGAGCAGCAGCTTGAAAATACCCTGTTGATCCAGGGGCAGGTGGTGCATGCTTAAAAAGGAAAAACCATTACTGCTGGATTGGATTCTGGCCATTTCAAGGGCCGGAATACTTTGAAAAATCATGGAGAAACTGACCCTTGCTGAACTGCCGCCGGAAAGATCCAGCAGTGACGGGCCGCCCCTGTGCCATACAAGAAAATTTTCCGGTACGCCCTGCTGGCCCGTTACAGGATTGAACAGAATCCACTGATTTCCGGTAAAGACTTCAACCATGGGAACAAGGCTCTGATTTCTTCTGCCGTCTTCCAGAAAAATACCCTGCACCACACGGCTGGGGATTCCTGCTTCTGCCAGAAGGCGGGTCAGAAGGATTTCCTGCCTGTATTCTGTGAGCAGGAGGGCTGCGTTCTGTTCCTTTTCACTGGTGGTAAGAATTTTTATGATCTCCCGGGTAAGGCTTTCCGGTGTGCTGGATGTGGCACCGGCTGTTTCAATGATAGCGAGGGCGGCCGTTGCTTCGGGAGGCTGCCAGTAAACGGTATCGGGGGACGCTGGAGGATCATGGAGTTTTCCCGTTTTTTCCGGATGGCGGGTGAGCTGGATTTTATAGTACAGCGTCTGGCTGCCCTCAGCCGTACGGCGGGACCATTCTGCCCTTCGGTTTTCTTCCTGGCCCACAATGGAGAAACCATACCCCGGAGATGCGGCCTGTTCGTTGAAAATCCGGAATCCGGGTGGCATTTTGGGAATGCTCAGGCTGGCCAGTACGGGGCGCTGGGAGGCCGTAAAGCTCACGCGGGCCTCAATGAGCCAGACACCGGTATCGCTGCCGGGTTTAAAGGGAATCTGCATCTGGTTGTGGCGGAGCCATGCAAGGCTGAGGCCTGTCAGGATAAGAAGGCCGACAATCCAGTAAAGGCTGACTCGGTGCATCAGGGAGTATCCGTTTTGTTTGATGTGGATTCAACGGGGCGCTCTGTCAGGGGGATGGCGTTGGAGATGCCCACATCCACCACCATGACATCTTTCAGAATATTGCGTCCAATGAGTATGGGAAAGCTTAAGTGGCTGCGGTCCGTAAGGGTGAATTCCGCAAGCTGGGTGGTTTCTCCTATGGTAAGGGAAAGCTCGATAACAGCCCGTCGTTCGCTTTCATCCGTGCTGGACTGGAGTATGCGGGCTTTGCGCAGGAGTTTCTGTTCCATGGGAATCATTTCACCGGTTTCAGGATGGGGCATTTCAAAGCGGACCCAGCGGTCTCCGTCCCGTTCAAAACGCTCAATGTTTCTGGCATCCAGAGAAGCCGTTTCCGCTCCTGTATCCATACGGGCCGGAAAAACGAAGCCCGGAGGGGTAATCCGCACTCTTTCCTGAGCACCAACGATTATTTTTTGTGTTGGCAGGGTTTCCGTTGTACGAGGTGGCGGCAGTATGGCCGTTTTTTTTTCTTCTGGAGTATCGCAGGCCTTTGCGGCGTTCAGCCTGGCGGGCAGGTTTTCCAGCAGGCGGTTAGTTCTTGCCTGTTTTTCAAGGATTTCCAGAGTGAGGGGGATAAATTCGCTACAGCCCTGTTGTGTTCGGGCTATCTGCAGAAGGCTGGTAAGCAGATCATTGTTTCGGTTCTGCAGTTCCAGCATGTGGCTGCTCATGAGTGCCTGATCAGACAGACGCCGGTCTACCCGGTCAAGATCGGCTTCCCGTATCAGCATGCTGCCGGAGGTACAGCCGGAGAAAAGAAAAAGGAGCAGTAACAGGCATGCGCCCCCGTGTATTGCCGTGGTTGTATGGGTATTCCTGCGGTCCTTGTCAGGGCAGGCTTTTTTCTTCTGGGAGAGCGAGGGTACGGGCAGCAGAGAGCTGTATGTACGGAAGGAGCCGGACAGAAAATATACCATAAACCAACCTTTTGTATGGGTATTGCTGTGAATCGTATTGGCTTGATGCCCGGATTGTCAGGGGATTTCCAGTATGAGCCCCACGGGGCAGTGGTCCGATCCCATGATATCATTGTCAATGAAAGCATTTTTCAGCCAGCCATTTTCTACGATATTCTGTGAGATAAGGCAAAGGTCAATGCGCCAACCCGCATTGCTCCTTCGGGCATTGGAGCGGTAGGACCACCATGAATACTTCACGGTTTCGGGGTAAAGATGCCGGAAGGTATCCGTCCATCCGTTGGCCATGATACGGTCCAGCCAGTCCCGTTCAATGGGCAGGAATCCGGAACGATCCGCATTGGCTTTGGGATGTTTCAGGTCAATGTCATTGTGGGCAGTATTATAATCTCCGCATACAATGACAGGACGGCCTTGCTTGCGCAGCTGGTCCGCATGAAAGAAAAAGGCTTCATAGAAGCGTAGCTTGTAGTCAAGACGTTCCTCGTTCATCTGTCCGTTGGGAAAATAAACATTGAAGAGGGTGAAATGGTCAAAATCCAGCTGGTTGACACGGCCTTCATCATCAAATTCAGGTACTCCTATATCCGAAGATGTGGCCATGGGCGCAATACGGGAGTAGGTCATGACACCGGAATAGCCTTTTTTTGTCCGGGCATAGCTCCATGTCTGATGGGGATAACCGGTCATCTGAAGCATTTCTGCGCTTCTCTGATCTTCCTGCAACTTGGTTTCCTGCAACATGAGGATGTCTGCATCAAGGGTTTTGACAGATGCTTCAAAATCTTTTTTCCAGATGGCCCGAAGGCCGTTCACGTTCCAGGATACAATGCGGAATGTGCGTCCCACTGTTTCTCCTTATGTTATTTCCTGAGTACCTGTTCAGCACAATTTTTTTTAATAGCTCAAAAGCCTTGAATCAAGTGCACAGACAGCCGGGCCATTTGCTTGTGGCACGAATCCTATTCGCAGGGCTTTATGTCCGAAACATATGGTACCATTACTCACAAACAGCCCGGCTGACTTATGCCAGAATCAAGACGCTAAAATTAAAAGGTAAATTTCTATAATAAAACATGCTGAATAATTGCTTTTCCGGCAGAGAAACACCTTCGGCTACTCATTTTCTTCGTTTCCGGTTTCAGTACAGGATGGACTCATCCACGTCGGCAATACTGGCACAGCCAGTCATCACCATGGCCTGTTTCAGTTCGGTACGCAGCTGCCGGATATAGGCAGAGACGCCTTCGGTTTCTCCGCCACAGGCTGCAATGGAAAAGGGTCTTCCGATGAGCACGGCATCGGCTCCCAGAGCCAGCATTTTCAGTATATCTACGCCACTGCGAATGCCGCCATCCACCAGTACCCGGATTTTTCCGTTTACGGTTTCAACAATTTCAGGAAGAACATCCGCCGTGCCGGGCGTCATATCCAGCACCCGACCGCCATGGTTGGAAACCACAATGGCATCGGCCCCGGCATCCATGGCCAGTTCCGCCTGATCCCCTGTCATGATGCCTTTCAGGATAAAGGGCCTCTGGATATACTTTCTGATTTCCCTGAGCTTTGAAATGGATTTGGGGGAAACGGGCCGGCCCTGCAGTCTCAGGGTAATGAGGCCTGCGGCATCAATGTCCATTCCGATGGCCATCGGATTGCATGCCAGAGCTCTGTCCAGTTTTTCAAAAAGCTCTTTGTCTTCCCATGGTTTAATAAAGGGTATGGCCTGGCCCTTGGCGGCCTCAATGGCCTGAAATCCACACTGGGATATTTCCGGCGGCACGCCATCGCCTGTACACCCGATGAGGCCTTCCTTACAACAACCATCCACAATGGCATGGATGTACGCCGCTTCGGAAACGGCACCTCCCATATTATAGGAAACCCCGCCAATGGGTGCTGCCAGCAAAGGGAAATCCAGGGTTGCCCCAAAGAGTTCTGTCCGGGTATCCGGTTCTGTAATATCGTGGATAAGGCGCATGTTGAGCCGGATGTCAGCAAGGGCTTCACCATTGGCACGGAAGGCTTCACCCGTACCAATACCTCCCATCCCCGGAACGCCGGAAGCGCAGTTTTTGCCGTTGCAGATGGGGCAGACCCGGCAGTAGCCGGTCATCCTTTCCCGTGCCGTATCCCGTATACTTTTCATGGAGAGCCTCCTTGCCGATGATATGAATGGGAGTTTAGGGGAAAACATCAGACAGGATATCTGTTGATGTTACCCTGCACTTTCTGGCCAATATCTGCTATCACTGCTGTGCATAAAAATCAAATTCTCATGAAAGAGATGTGGAGTCTCTCCGGATCCTATTCTTTGTGCAGAACAGGATACCTGCTTGAGGCAGGAGGGCTTTTCGGTTACAAGGGATAGGGAAGGTATAAGGAAATCAGAGTTCTCTATTCCTCCTGACGGAGAACAAAATCAGGTGGGCAGAGGATGGACAGCAACCTTTGGGAATATGGGACGAAACGTGCTGATCTTTACGAAAAAACAGCTGTACAGAAGTATGGACAAGGCCTTTGACCAGGTTAAGCATGGTATATACAGGAGGCTGGCGGAACGTTACGGGGAGGAGATGGACAGGGAAAGGGCTGGGCTGATGGCCGCTGCCGTTACCAACCGGCTTTTTTCACTGCCTCCGGCAAGCAGTGACGGGGTTCGTTTTCTGGAAGAAAACAGTGGAAAAGTCCGAAAGGCGGCCGAAGCCCTTAAGGGAGATCAAGAGATTCTCCATGCCGTAACCATGGCTCTCCGGCAGCGGCAGAAGCTGTTATTTACACTGATAGATACGGGAAAGGCCTCCGGTTCTGCCATTAACAGGCCTCTGGATAACCTCATGAAGATGGGGCTGATGGCTGAGGTGAAAGAGCTTTCTGAGCCAAAGGCTTTTTTGAAGTTTGCCCGTAAATTTCTGCAGAAGAGTTCCTGAATGTCCGATAATCAAAAAGAGTCTTTGCCCCTGTCCGTAGACCATAAGGAGCTGCCATGATGAATCCGGAAGCCGTATATCATTACACTACGGGAAAAGCCCTCGGGGATATCCTGCAGGCAGCTTGCATCCGGACATCCCCTTCCTTTTCCCATTCCATGGAAAAAGCCGTGGTCTGGTGTTCTGTCCGTGAAGACTGGGAACCCAGTGCTGCCTGTATTCATGCGCTGCCCGATGGCAGGGTTGTGCGGCGCAGCCGGGAGGAGATTCGCAGGGCTGAAGGGGGGCTGGGGCGCATCCGTATTGCTTCTGGGGCCAGATTGTTCACCTGGGAGCAATATAAACGAATCAGCAAAATTTCTAACCGTCACCTCCGGATACTTTCCCGTTTTGCCGAAGACTGCGGAGCGGATACACGGCAGTGGCGGGTCTGTTTCAACCCGATTCCAGCCGCCCTCTGGGAAACTGTGGAGATGCAGCACCCTGAAAGCGGAAACTGGATTGACCATCCCGTTCAGAAAAAAGCTGTGTTGGCGGCAACGCTGCGCGAAGTCAGGGCACATATTCCTTTCCTGTCATTTTCTCAGCGAAGAGAGCTTCATTCCCATCTGAAACGCCTTATGGCGACCTGTTTTACCTGAACGTTCCGGATGGCAGGCAGGATAGGGGAGGAACCTATGGGTAACCCGGCCGGTTTGTAGGGACAGGAGATTGGGAATGGTGTATGATTTGAAGGTGATGTCCCTTTGGGAGGCGATATGACCGGGAAAAATGTTCTGCGGATTATTGTCTGTCTGTCTGTCATGGCTGTTGGAGGTGGAGTGACGGCAGCCTCCGTGGAGGAGCCACCGGACACGATCCCTGCGAAAGACCATGTGCGGGTAACCATGGAAGTGGAAGCTGTTCTGGGACAGCTTGTGGCAGCTTATCGTGCCGGTTCCGTTTCAGAGTTTTTCGGGCTGGTTTCCGAAGCCCATTTTCGTCAGAGTCCTTCGATTTTCCGGGATGCCCTTCAGAGTGATTCCCGGCAGTATATGATTCACCATGTGGATTACTGGCCGGAGCGTGTGGTGTCGGACCATACACGCCATTTTCTTTTTGTTCGGTGGGAAAAACGTTTTGAGTTGTTGGGCAGCGGGGGAGTTCAGACCGTCCGGGGATATTCCCGTTTCCTTTTTGAAGAGCGTGACGGGCAGTATTTTCTTGTGGAACTGGCCGGAAACGGTCTTTTTGGATCCAGCCTTCCTGAATGGGAAGATAGTTTGCCGAAAATTCCGGGTCAGGAGGCAGGGCCCTCTTTCCCTTAAACAATTTTATCAAATCCTTTGTTTTTGTTCAGCACATTTTCTTCTCCCCCGATCCTGCCATGCTGTGCAGACTTCCCGGCTGTTGTGAGACCATGATCAGGCCGGATGTCTGAGTAAAGGGAGGCGCAAGTTTTGTAACTGTGAACTTCCATTCCCAATGGGGCATCATTTCGGCAGGTATGGGTAAGGAATCCGCACAACGGCCTGAGGGCAGAAAGGAGCCGCTATGTCAGCCATGGGACCCATCTCAGTGATGGTGATGCTGATCGGCAGCTTCTGTTTCCTGCCAGCATGGGCAGCCATGGAAAAGGAGCCTTCTTCCGATTGGCATATCAGCGGTAGCTCTGAGACCGGTTTCCAATGGCGCGATTCCAATGACCCCGATGCGGATCATTCTTCCGGCAGTTATTTTTTTCAGGAAATATCCCTTTCAGCAGTCCGGGAAAAAATGGATGGCAGTCGTGGGTTCCGTTTCAGAGGAAGAAGTACCAATGACAGCCAGATAGATGATGAGGATTTTCGTTTACTCTATATCAATGGCTTTGCCCGGAAGGGAGAGGCGCATATAGAGATCGGAGATGTGGCGGCTGCCTATAATCCCATGGTTCTGTCCGCTTCCGTAAAGGGAGCCAAGCTGGAATACGGTCGCCACCGGGAATATGGATGGCGCCTGAGCAGTATTGCTGGTGTGGATAAAGACCATTGGGATGACCTGTATGGGTCAAAAGACCCGGATCCTGTGGATCGTTATCTGGCTGGTCTGGAGACGAGACTGATGCTGGGAGGAGGTCAGGAGATTGCTTTTTCCGCATCCGGTGTGCGGGATTCACTGAATGCGGATGCTATTCCCCTGGATCCTAAAAAAGAAACTGTGCCTGTCAAGGCTTTGACAACAGGCGTTCAGTGGGACTGGCGATTCAATAATTACCTGAGAACACGGGGAGAAGGTGCCTTCAGCCGTTCTTCTGAAGACACACGGGAAACCGGTAAACTCCGTGAATCCGGTGCTGTCAGAATTCGTCTGCTCACCGTTCCGGTTCCCCAGACGCTGAATGTCAACCTGTTGTATGAAAGAATTGAGCCGGATTTTATTTCTCCGGCGGGATCGGCCGTACGGGACAGAGAGCGGTTGGAAAGTGATACCAGCCTCACCATTTCGCCTGCCCTGAAGGCAAGATTTCTTTTTCAAACCTACCATGACAATCTGAATAGGGAGCTTTCCGAAACCTTTGAGGTGAATGACGGAACACTGGATCTGCACTGGCAGCCGGGATGGATGAGTCAGGGAAAGATTTTGTTGAGTACACGCCATAAACAGAGCCGGGGACGGGGCAGAGATCAGGATCTTCGTATGGGGGAGATTCGGAACGAATACAAAACAGAGTCTGGCTGGAAGTATGGGCTTGGGTGGACGGTTACGGATATCAAGGCAGGTTCTGACCGTTCAAAGGAGCAGCAGATCCATACACTGATGGGACTGTACGGGCTGGACAGAGAACTGGCCAATGATCACGTCTGGCGTTCAACCCTGCGGCTGGATGCCAATTTTATGGATAAGGAAGAAGGCGGAGAGACAGCCTTGGGCGGGCGCTTGGATTTGGGGTATGAGGCGGGCAAACACTGGTCGGCTGGTCTGGGTGCCTCCACACGCCGGGTTTACGTGGATCATGCGGAAGACAGTGAATATCGTTCCTATGAACTGAGGGGACATTACCACCCCGGTGGAAATCGGGCCAGGGCCATCCGTTTTTCGGCGGGTATGCGGGAGTTTGAAAATAAAAAGGGACTGCCCGTTCGTGAACACGTAACAAAAGTTGCTTACCACATGGGTTTTTAAGTCTGGCCCTTCCGTGTAAAAGGGAAGGCACAGAGGTTGAACGGCTGTGCCTTTTTCATTCGGGTGTGGGCTTGGGCCTGCCCTTTCCTTTCACAGGCAAATACGGCTCTAGTTCCCGTAGGTTTCTGCAAGGTAATGGATGAGGTTGTTGCGTTCATTGTCCGTAAGCATTACCCCTTTTTGTTCCATCCGTCTCACCGTTCGTTCCCATCCGTTTCTGTCCTTTTTTGAACGGGTAATTTTGCTTGCCCCATGGCAGGAAGTGCACCGGTTCTGGAGCAGGCTTTCTCCTTCCGTCAACGCATGGGAAGATGCGGCAGGAGAAGAGAGGGCAAGGGGAAAGGCCATGGCAACAGTCAGGACAAAGGAAAGAAACAAGGTTTTTTTCTTTTTCATAATGAATTTCCTTTCAGATAGTGCTCAAGCTGGTTAAGGCCTTCTTTTCTGGAAACCAGAGGTGCATAACCCGTGTCCCGGCAGAGATCTTCAATGTCAAACCAGTGGGCTGTGCTGAGTTCTTTAACGGTGAAGTCCGTTAGCATGGGTTCGCCGGGAAGATGGAAGAAAGTATAGAATTTTTCAAGGAAAATTGCCAATCCCCTGGCAAGTTTCAGGGGTACCTGCCTTGATACGGGAGGTTTTCCTCCGGCGGCAAGGATGGCATCCACCATGTCCCAGAGGGGAACGGGATCTTTATCGGAAACAAAATAAATTTTACCGGAAAGTTCAGGCCTGGCGGCAAGGGCCGTATCCGCAAGGATGTGGGCGTGGGCTGCGTTATCAATATAGACGGTATCAATGAGGGGATTTCTGCTGCCGATGCGGGCCAGTTTTTTTGAGCGGGCAAGGATTCTCGGTACAAGGTGGTTGTCACCCGGTCCCCAGATCAGGTGGGGTCTCAGTATGATGCAGGAAAGCCCCTCTCCTGCGGCTTTGCTTACATTTTTTTCCGCTTCCGCCTTGGTTTTCGGATAGGCGGCACCGTAGGTCTCCGGGTAGGGATGTCCTGCACCCACTCCTTCCATGTCACTACCGTCAAAGATTACCGAAGGCGAGCTGCTGTGGATGAGGCGACAGCCTTCGGATCTGCATGCGGTAAGGACATTTTCCGTTCCTTCCACATTGATGCTGCGGTAATTTTCTTCCGGCCCCCAGACACCGGCCAGAGCTGCCGTATGAAAGACGGTTTCAACGCCTTTGACCGCCTGCATGACCTGCTCTTTGTCCCGGATATCTGCCTGAATCCAGGAAAGGTTTTCCTTTTTTCCCGGTATACCTGTCTGTCCTCTGGCCAGAATCCGGACGTTCCATCCGGTATCAAGGAGTTTTCGGGTGATGGCTGAACCAAGAAAGCCGTTGCCGCCCGTTACCAGTGCTTTGTTCTTTTCCACGTATTCTCCGTAATTTTGAAACACATTTCATCTCCTCCCACAGGAAGAGGAGCGTGGATGGAAGTTTTTCTGGTTGTTGACAGATTCTCTATGGCTTCAAATATCAGTCCATATCAAATACCCGGAACCCTTTATTACCGAAACAAGAAATCACATGCTGTGAAATCTTTGCCTCCGGGTATTCCTTTTTCAGCCCTTCCACATAGCCTGCCATCTGCTCCGTGTCTTTAGGAATCAGGGTAAAATTTTTACTATAGGTAAGGATTTTTTGAAAGGCCGCGATGGGAAAATACTTGAATGCCATGACCCTGCGGATGCCCGTACAACACTCAGTGAATTTGCCAACAAACTCAAGATCTGTTCTGCCTTTGGGGCTGGATCTTTCCACATTTCAGGTGTGAGCATGGGCAGAAAAGAGATGCTTTTTTTGTGAATAGGGATGTGAGCGGCTACAAAGGCATCCTGTGTAGCCATTTTCTGTTACAAACTCATCCCGTAAGATTTTCAGGCGTGTGTACCGAAAGTCGCCGTAAGGCCCCTGGCTTTAGTCATGGGGAGGTTCAGCGAAAGCCGCTTTATATTCCCATGGCTTTCGCCATGGGGAAGATCCGGCTCATTTGATTGCTCCGGCCATTTTTTTCTGTGCCCATACGGCCAGCTTTTCCCTGTAGATTTTGGCATTGTGGCGGATATCCACGGGGAATTCCCGATGGAAGAGAAGCTGGCGGATGCCCGATGTATGGTCAAAGGCGCCTGCCAGCTGCAGCAGTTCGCTGCGGAGTTCGCTTCTTTCTTCTTTACTTATTTTATCGGGGCTTTCTATGATAATAACCGGTGTTTGTGCCCTGTCTGGGCCGATGCCCACCAGAGCACTCCGCCGGACTCGTTTATGGGTATTGAAAATGGCCTCACAGGGAAGGGTATAGAGTTCACCTTCTTTTGTGCATACTCTGTGGGATTTTCTGCCACAGAACCAGAATCTACCGGAGTTATCCTTCCATGCCAGATCCCCCATACGATGCCAGAAGCCTTTTCCGTCCTTGATCTTTGACAGTTTGTTCGCTTCTGGATTGTCGAAGTAGCCGGATGTCACCATGGGACCTCTGGCTATGATCTCTCCTATCTCACCTTCGGGTAGTTCTTCGGCGTCGTCCATGGTGTCTATGGGCTCATCACTGATGCGTATGATGGATATGTCCACCCCTTTCAGGGGGCGTCCCACACAGATCCCCATGCCCTGATCCGTAAAAGACCGGGTTTCGGACAGAATTTCTCCGGCATGGATGCTCATAAGGGGTACGGCTTCCGTTGCTCCGTAGGGTGTGTGTATGATGGCCGGATTGCCCGTTACCGGTACAAAGGATTGCAGAATATCCGGCCTCACCGGCGCTCCTGCAGAAACTACCCTTTTGAGGCTGGGCAGGCGGATTCCTTCCCGGCTTCCGTAACGGCCCAGACGATCCAGAAGGGCAGGAGAGCAGAACATGGTGGTGATGCCGTGGTGGGCGATGGCTTCCAGTATGGGCCGCGGGTTCGCCTTGCCCGGTTTTGTTGGGTCCATTTCCGGTATGAAAGCTGTCATGCCAAGTGCCGGATCAAAAAGGGCGAAAAGGGGAAAGGTGGGAAGATCCCGGTCGTCTTCCTCTATCTGAAAATGATCCCGTATGGCCTGAATCTGGGCATGAAAGGTACCATGGCTGTAGACCACGCCTTTGGCCGGTCCCGTACTTCCTGTGGTGAACAGGATGGCAGCCGTATCTTCCGGTTCACGAAGGGCTGTTTCAAATCCCGTTGGATCTGTTTGGAGCAGTTTCTGTAAGGGGGTTATGCCGGGAAGGGGAAGGGATCGGGTACAGACTTTATAGCGGATCCCGGAAAAAGCTCTGGGGAAGAGGCTGCGGAAAAGATGGGCCTTGGGAATCCCAACCAGAGCTTCGGCCCGGGTGGAGGCAAGGCAGTCTGCCATGCGGTTCAGACCCATGCCCGGGTCCACTACCACGGGGACGGCACCGGTTTTGAAAAGGGCAAAGGTGAGGATGAAAAAATCCATGCCCGGTGGAACCATGAGTACGGTTCGGGTCCCGGAAACAATCCCTCTGGCCTGCAGTCCGGCAGCCACTTTCGTACTTAAGGCTTCCAGCTGGGCAAAGGTGAGCTGGGTCGTTCGGATCCGTCCGAGGGAGTCTTTGCCTGATGGCATGACTACAGCCCGCTTCCAGGGTGTTTTTTCCGCATTTTTTGTGAGGAGATTGGCTATGTTGGCATTTTCCATGGTTCAACCTTACCGGTTTCGTGTCGTAAGAATTTATTTCATCCATGGCATCCGGCTGAGCACGCGCTGGGCCATGGAAGGTCGGGGAGCGAAGGGGTCAGGATCCAGTCGTATGGTCTGGCTGCGGGAAAGGGCAAGAGTTGTCCGGAGGTCGGAAGAGATGGCATCTGCTTCGGTCCGGATGGCATCGCGGCCTTTTTCGGCATTGACAAGACGGGTGACATACAGGGCCTGAAGAGCGGTACCTGCACGGGATATGCTTGTTTCCACTTCCCGGCGGAGGCTTTCCCATTCCCGCATTTCTGACTGGGGAATGCGCCTCTGGTCGGGAAAGCGCTGGGCGATGGCTTCAATTCTATTCATTTCCTTTCCGATGAGAGCCAGTTCCGCATTGAGTCCCCTCAGGGCTTCATAGCTTTGCGGAATATGCTCCCAGATGAAGAAAAGAAAGGCATCTTCAAAGGCAAGGTGCTCCATGATGTGGGCAGGATAAACGGGAGCTTTTTCTTCCTTTTCCGGTTGGAGAAAAGAGAGAAGGGCAAAGGCTCCGGCAATGGCCGCCATGCCTGCCAGAACCGCCACCAGAAGAATTTTTTTTCGTGATCTGGGTGGTGGGGGCGGAGGTGGCGGTGGTTCCGGCTCGTTTTTTCTGCCTTTTTTTTTATGGGCCGACTTTGTAGGGACTTTTTCTTTTTTTTCCAATGGATTCCCTTTTTACTGTCCGGTGCGCAGTGGCAGAAACTTATTCAGAAGATGGGATAAGTGTACCCTGAATTCTTTTTCGTTTCAAATGGCATCCTGTCATTCCGGATGAACTGTACGGATTGTATGAAAGCAGAGGGAGCCTTTCCCGGTCAGTTTTTTTGCTCCAGAAAGGCACGCAGCAGGATCATGCAGCGTTCCCTCTCATCTTCAAAAAGATAATGACCGGCATTGGGAAAACTGTGGCAGGCTGCATCCGGGAAACAATGCTGCCAGCGGTCCCGGTAGTCCGTGTCAAAAACAAAGTCTTTTTCTCCCCATAGAATGATTTTGGGCAGAGGGGTGAGGATGGAAAGATTTTTTTCTGCCCAGGCAACGGCTTCATAACTCCGGTCGCCGGGAGTGAGGGGAATATCCTGTACAAAGGCCAGCTGGGCTCGGCGGTGCACAGGACGGCGATAGGGGAAAAGATAGCCTTCCTGAACGGTAGAAGAAAGTTTTCTTACGGAACAGAAGAGCAGGGCGCATTTGGAAAAAAGATTCATGCCCAGAATGGCAGGGACGGCAAGGGGGCGGACATCTCTGGCAAGCCGGATGCGAAGGGGAAGCTGTTTTTCTGCCGGTTGCAGGAATCCTGCCGTATTGGTGATGACAAAACTTTTGATCCGTTCCGGTCTGCGCAGGGCCAGAAGGGTGCCGATCATGCCGCCCCAGTCGTGAACAATGAGGTGAACGGGTTCTTCCGGAGCTACGGCATCCAGAAACGTTTCCGTGTCCCGTACCCGCTGCATAAGAGAGTGCTCATGATCTTCCGGATGGGGTTTATCGGAAAGACCCATGCCGATGTGGTCCGGTACCAGTACCCGGTACATCGGAGAGAGGGTTTGCACCACATGTCTGTAATAGAAACTCCATGTGGGATTACCGTGCAGGCAGAGGACAACGGGCCCGCTGCCTTCATCAATGTAATGCATGGAAAATCCGTTGACAGAGACGGCCCGGGACCGGAAGGGATAGATTCTTTTGAGTTCATGGGACATTGTCTGCATGGACAGATCCTTTTATCAGAGGAGGTTTACGCTGTGTTCCCGGTCGGGGTCTGAAATTACCAGTCCAACGCCAGCATGAGGCAGTTGAGGCCGGAGCCGATCCCGAAGAACCCCACCCTGTGACCTTTTAGTATAAAACCCTGTTCGGCGGCAACGGCAGCGGTAAGGGGCAGGGAAACGGTACCCATGTTTCCCAGCAGAGGAAAGGTGGGATAATCCTTTTCAAGGGGGATACCCAGAGAGGAAAGTACCCTTTGGCGGTGGGGTGCTCCCACCTGATGGCACACAATGCGGTCCAGTTCTTCCCTTGTCATGGAAAGTTCCCTGAGAAAGGCTGTAAAGGTGCTGATGCCCAGATGCACGCCGTGGTGCAGAACGGCTGCCGCATCCGTTCGCATGCGCATGGGGGCGGATGCCGGTATACCCGTATCCGGTCCCCACACGCAGAGATCGTGGCAGGCTGCATTGTTGCGCAGTACGCCGCCCAGAAGGCTGTGACCGGGTAGTGAGTCCTTGCGGGAGAGAACCATGGCCGCAGCGCCGGAACCACCGGTCAGGGTGGCAATGCCTTTGGTGAAAACATCCATGGTGGGTGTGGCCAGCATGGTATCCATGGTGATATCCATAATTTGGCGTGAGGATTCACAGGCAACGACCATGCCGTTTCGGATACGGCCGGACTCAATGGCATCGGCTATAAGAAGGAGGCCGTTGATCATGCCGAGGCAGGCATTAGAGAGATCAAACATATGGGCATGGTCTGGCAGGCCGAGGCCATGGGCAACGGAACAGGCCGTTGCCGGTTCCAGATTTTCCCGGCAGACGGCGGCGTAAATCAGCATGTCCACATCCTGTGCTGGGATTCCAGCCGATTCCAGAGACTTCTGCCCTGCAGCAATGGCTCCGCGGGAAAGGGGTTCTCCCGGCTCCCATTGCCTCCGCTCCCTGACGCCCGTAAGGGCTTCCAGTTGGCCGCTACGGAGCCTCAGCCTGCTGTAAAGGGGCGCAAGGCGTTCTTCAATTTCTTTCGATGTAACAACCCGGGACGGCAGTTCATAGGCAATGGAACGGATGACAACGGAACTGTAAAGCAAGGGAAACCTCTATGGATGCGGAATGCGGAAGTGGACAGGCCGTCGGAAGAACCCGTACAGAAGGAGTCAGAGTCTGTCCGGAAAACAAGCCTGAAACTGTAACCTGAAAAATGCATATACCGTCTGGGCCTTATTTTAGCAAGCAAGGTGGACTGAATGGGCGTAAAAAGAAGCCGTATCAGGTTTTTGGCTGTTTTTCCTGCTCAGTTGCTCCGTAGCCATTGTCAGGGCATTTCTTGTATCTTGCAGGAATGGTTTAGCCTGGTATAGCTTGCGGATGTGATTCTTGGTAGGTACAGTTTTTTTCTGACGGAGAAATTTCTTGAGGAAAGGGTTGAATGATGAAAAAAACAGGAATCTGGATGATGGCTCTGCTGATGGCTGGGGTTCTGCGGGCCGGAGCGGCGGAAAATATGATTGTCATGAGCACGACTACCAGCACTCAGGCGTCGGGACTTCTGGATGTACTGCTGCCCGCTTTTCTGGAGGATACGGGCATCCATGTCCGGGTCATGGCCAAGGGAACGGGTGCGGCCCTCAGGGACGGCATGGATGGTAATGCGGATATTCTTTTTGTCCATGACAGGGCAAGGGAGGACCGTTTTGTGGCAGAAGGCTACGGAACCCGCCGTTACGGGGTGATGTACAACGATTTTATCCTTGTGGGGCCGGAAAAAGATACCATTTGCAGACAGGCGGACAGTATTGTGAAGGCCATGGAAGGTATTGCGCAGGCCAGACAACCCTTTGTATCCAGAGGAGATGACAGTGGCACCCATGCCCGTGAAAAGGCTTTGTGGCAGGAAAGCTCTGTCCCCCTGCTGCCTGACGGTACTCCGGAGCAGGGCCGCAGCTGGTATTATTCCATTGGGCAGGGTATGGGCGAGGCCTTGATGTTTGCTCAGGAAAAGGAAGGATATGTGCTCAGCGACCGTGGGACCTATCTCCAGTATGCATTCGGTCGTAAGGAAGGTTATGATCTGACCATCGTTTATGAAGGGGATGAAAAACTGAAAAATTCCTATGGAGTGATTCCCGTTAATCCGGAGAGATTCCCCCATGTTCGTTGGAATCATGCCGATACTTTTGCCCGCTGGTTGGTATCGGACCGTGGGCAGGCGGTGATAGGCGGTTATCAGCTCCATGGTCAGCCCCTCTTTTTTCCGGATGCAAAACAGCAGTGATGATCCGTTTGGGACGGCTAAAACAGGTAAGGGAAAAGAGCGGGCATGGATTTTTTGGTGCGAAGCCTGACGGAAGCATTTTGTATGATTCTTTCCTTTGATGCGGAGCTGTATGCCATCATCGGGCTATCCTTGTATGTGAGTTTTTTTGCGGTTCTCTTTGCGTCCCTTCTGGGAATTCCCATGGGATTCTGGCTGGCCGTTTCCTCCTTTCCAGGGAAAAGGGGGGTGATTACCCTTGTGAATACCTGTCTGGCGTTGCCCACGGTGGTGATTGGCCTTTTTGTTTATGTGTTTCTTTCACGGAGTGGTCCCTTTGGGTTTCTGGGCTGGCTTTATACGCCAAAGGCCATCATCATCGGTCAGTTGATTCTGATTCTGCCGTGGGTTGTTTCCCTGACGCTCACGGCGGTCAACCGAGTGGATGCTCGGTATTACCGCACGGCACTCACCCTCGGTGCCACGGCTTTGGGGGCCTCTCTGACCGTTGTCCGGGAAGCCCGTTTTGGTATTCTTGCGGCGGTGATCGCGGCATTTGCCAGAGCCATTGCTGAAATTGGCATTGCCATGATGCTGGGTGGAAATATCCGTGGATTTACCCGCACCATGACCACTGCCATGGCCCTTGAGCACAACAAGGGTGAATTTGTTCTGGCCGTGGCTCTGGGGCTGGTCCTTCTGGCCGTGAGTCTTGCCATGAATGTGGTTCTGCAGATGGCTCAGGGCAGGTACGGAGAGGGTGCATGAGTGCGGTTTATATTCTGGAAAATGTGGAGCAGATTCTGGGAGGCCGATGTGTGCTGTCTCTGGATTCCCTGATGGTTGAATCCGGAAAGGCCTATGCCCTTCAGGGACCTAATGGCAGCGGCAAAACCACACTTCTGCATCTGCTGGCCTTTCTTCGTGCCCCGGTTTTGGGGGAGGTTGTGTTTCAGGGTGAGCGGGTCCGTTGGGACGCCCGCTCTCTCACTGCCCTGCGGCGCAGGGTGGTGCTGGTGGAGCAGCATCCGGTGATGTTTACGGATACCGTAATGAAGAATGTGTGTTACGGCCTTCGCAAAAGACGGGTACCCGGAAGTCGTCAGCAGAGCATGGCCAAGGAATGTCTGGATCTTGTGGGAATGGCAGATCAGGAGCATCGTTCGGCCCATCTTTTGTCCGGGGGAGAAATTCAGCGGGTGGCCATTGCCCGTGCCCTTGCCTGCCAGCCGGATGTATTGTTGTTGGATGAGCCCATATCCAGTGTGGATATGGAAAACGCAGGAAGGATTGAGTGCCTGCTGGAAGATCTTCGCAAAAAAGGGAGAATGACTTTGATTTTTTCCACCCATAAGCCCCTTGAAGCCTTGAGGCTTGCGGATGAGAGGATTTTTCTCTCAGGAGGCAGAAGGGTGGCGGCGGGTGGAGAGAATATGGTTTCCGGAACCCTTTACGGTGAAAAGGGACGGACGCTGTTTCGTACGGCAAATGGAATGGAAATAGGCGTATCCGCCCAGCACGTGGCCTCCGGTCAGGTGCGGCTTGTGATTCGGCCAGAAAAAATCCGTCTTTTTACCCTGGAAGAAGCCATAGATAAGGGCATGGAGAATGTATTTGAGGGCAGGATACTGCAGATGCATGAAGAA
Organism: Desulfobotulus pelophilus; assembly: GCF_026155325.1. NCBI lineage: Bacteria > Pseudomonadati > Thermodesulfobacteriota > Desulfobacteria > Desulfobacterales > Desulfobacteraceae > Desulfobotulus > Desulfobotulus pelophilus. Next base: position 41,074 of record NZ_JAPFPW010000004.1, read on the forward strand.
AATGGCCAGATCAGTCTTGTTATGGATATGGGGATGCCTCTGTTTGTCCGCACATCCAGACAGTGGCTGATGCGGGCAGGGGTTCTGCCGGGAGACAGGATTCGGGCCGCATGGGGACCGGAGGCCATGGATCTTCTGCCTCCGTCGTCCTGAAACGGGGGTTGATATTTTTGGTGAAAAAGCGTGGCCTTCCCATTTTTTCCGGAATGGGTGAGGGCGGTGGCAGGCAGGTACCGGAGGTCTGGATGAACGGGAAAAAAGTACCTGTCTGTCATCGTCATGTCCTGTACGGAAGTTTGACATAAGTTACCACATTGCTTGCAGCTGTTTCCTGCTGGTGCAGGATGGGGGGCACTCCATTTCGTTGAGGACTTGCCCGAAAATGACAGTTGGCCGTCAATCACACGTAACATATAGCCATAACTGGCTCATAATGCACAGAGTCTATTGTGTGTCGAGTTGTTCGGGCAGGGGATTTTGGTCAAGCTTGTTTCTTTTTTAAAAAGGGAGGGGAAGGCCCGTTCCTGTATTTTTTGTGCCACAGCCTGTGGGTACCGGATGGGCCTCCTTTCAGAATGAAAGCCGCATCCGGTCTTTTTATTCTTTTTTTTCTTCCATGGCGGCTGTGAGGGCTTCATCCAGTGTGGGGTATACAAAGGAAAACCCTTCTTTCAGGAGTTTATCCGGTACGCCGCGCTGGCTGGCCAGGAGCACTTCTCCGAAATGACCGAGGAAGAGGCGGAGGGCAAAGGCAGGTACCCGCATAAAGTTGGGTCGGTGGAGTTTTTCAGCCAGCGTAGCGGAAAAGATTCCGTTGGTAACACTCTCCGGTGCGGAAAGATTATAAACTCCTTGTGTTTCCGACTGATCTGCAAAAAAGCTTACAGCCCGCACAATATCGTCTGTATGGATCCATGGCATCCACTGCGTCCCCGATCCCAGTGGTCCGCCCAGGCCCATGCGGTAGGCCGGAATCATTTTTGAAAGGGCTCCTCCCTTATCTCCCATAACAATCCCCAGGCGCATGCAGATAACCCTCACCCCCTTTGTTTCAGCTTTCATGGCTGCGTCTTCCCAGTCCACACAGAGGCGGGCCAGAAAATCACTGCCGGGTCCATGGTCTTCCCGGAGGATATCATCTCCGCAGGAGCCGTAGTATCCGATGGCGGAGGTTGAAACAAGGGTTTGTCCCTCTTTACCGGATAAGGCATTTACCAGATTCCCTGTGGTCAGAATACGGGAATTATACATGGTTTCCATGGAAGATTTTGTCCAGTAATGAAAGATACTGCGACCGGCAAGGTTGATGATGAGATCGGCATCTCCAGCGGCCTCCTGCCAGGTGCCGGGCCGGGTGGTATCGGCCTGGATGTAGGAAAGCTTTTCATGGAAAAGGCCGGGATGGGCTGGCGCCAGATCCACAGCTGTTACGTTATGGTCTTTGTCCAGCAGGGAAGAAAGGATGCGGGTGCCCACAAAACCGGCACCGCCGGTGACAAAACACTGCATGGGATACCTCCTTGGTTTTCAAAAAGTCTGTTGCAGGGCTGCGGGCCACGGTGAAAGGGACTCTTATCCGGTTCCGTGAACAGCCATGGGGTTTCCGGCGCAATGGGTATTACGATCCCTGTTTCTGTAACCTCGGATCTGAGTTGGTCTTGTGCATGTTGGGCAGACAGTTTTTTTGCGACGGAAGGGCTGTGGATCAGCCAGCTTCCATGAAGGAAATACTTGTCTTTGTTTTGCCGGTAGAATCATGCTTCAGTGTAATATGGACCCAGCCCCATGTAAAAGTTTTTATTCAGAAAGACTGGAAGTGTGCCGATGCTTTCCAAGCGCATGGAAGAGGGGTGGGTTTGAAGTGGCATACTTTTTAAAAGTGGTGCGAAAGCAACGGTGGAGTGAAAACTCTGGAGGATCGTATGAATTTGAAAATTAAGGCGAAGCTTGTTTTGCTTACGGCAGGTCTTCTGGTGATGACTGGAGTGGCTCTGGGTGTGGCTGCCTATACCAACGCGGCCAGTATGGCGTATGGGCTTATGGCAGACACTCTGCAGCGTAAGCTTGGCGGGGATATTCATGCGGCCCGTCTTTATCTGAAAGACTATTATGGTGAGCTTTCTATGCAGGATGGGCGTCTTGTGGACAGGGAAGGACGCACCCTTGAAAACCGATTTGATATGGTGGACAGAATTCTCGAAGACCTGGGTGTGGCAGCAACGGTCTTCCAGAAAGAAAGGCAGGATTTTATCCGTATTACCACCAATATCCGTGGTGAAGATGGCAGCCGGGCTGTGGGGACAAGGCTGGGAAGGCAGAGCCCGGCCTATGATCCTGTGCTGGGTGGGAAGCTCTATTCGGGGGATGCCCTGATTTTGGGAGCCCCCTTTCTTACGGCCTACGATCCCATTTTGGATAAAAGAGGTGAGGTTGTCGGCATCCTTTTTATCGGTATTCCTCAGGCGGAAGTTGTGGCTGTCATATCCCGTGGTCTGAATGCTCTTGCGCTGGCCACTGTTTCGTTTTTTGCAGTTTTTCTGGCGGCGGCCCTGGTTATTCTTTTTGTCAGTCTTCAACGTCTTGTGCGCCCTATTCTTCTGGTTAGCCGGGGGCTTCAGGATATCGCCCAGGGAGAAGGGGATCTGACCCAGCGTCTTCCGGTGCAGGCAAAGGATGAGGTGGGAGAACTTGCTGGATGGTTCAATACCTTTGTGGCCAATCTGCAGGATCTGATTCGGGATATTGGCCGGGGAGTGGAGACACTGGCTGCCGCTTCCCTTGAGCTTTCCACGGTTTCCGGAAGAATGCAGGAAGGAGTGGTAGCCGTGTCAGGAAAAGCAGAAGAGGTGGCCGTTTCGGCCGATGTCATGCGCGTCAGCATGCTGCAGTCTGCAGCGGGACTGGAGCAGTCTGCCAGTAATGCCGCACTTCTGGCTGCCGCATCCGAAGAAATGTCAGCCACCATAGATGAAATGGCAGCCCGTACACAAAGGGCCGGGGCAACATCTGATGATGCGGCAGAAAATGTTTCCCAGATGGCCGCCCACATGGAAAGTCTCAAGGAAGCGGCTGGCAGTATTGGGAAAATCATTGAAACCATCAGTGACATTTCCGATCAGGTAAATCTTCTTGCACTGAATGCCACCATAGAGGCAGCCCGTGCCGGAGAAGCCGGTAAAGGATTTGCGGTGGTTGCCAAGGAGATCAAGGACCTGGCCCGGCAGACAGCCGGTGCCACGGAAGATATTCGAAAGCAGATAGAAGGGATTCAGCAGACAACCGTAACCACGGTGGAAGATGTGGAGACCATTACTACAGTCATTCATGGTGTGAGTGAGATGATGGGCAGTATCAGCGCGTCCATTGAGGAACAGTCTTCTGTGGCCCGGGAAATGGCGGGTAATGTGGCAGATGTATCGCAAGGAATTGAAATGGTGTACAAAACGGCCGATAAAAATGCCCTTGTGGTGGAAAGCGTAACAGCGGATATGGGAGGTATCAGTGCCGCCATGGGTACCATGCAGGAAAGCGGAAGCCGGGTGAAGGACAGCGCAGCAGAGCTTTTGGGTCTGGCAGAAAGTCTCCGGCAGATGGTGGGCCGTTTCAGGGTATGACCATCCTGCCTGACCTGACAGTCATCAGGCAGGATGGTGTCATACGTGGTTGCGAAGGGCCAGTTCGGCAGGATGGGGGTTGAGGTAGCTCTGTCTGGCAAGATAGCTCACATCGTATTTGCGTACATGATGTGCCAGCAGGGTGACGGGTACGATCAGGGGAAGCTGGCCATCGTGGTAGCGGGTGATGAGGTCCAGCATCTCCTGCCGTTCCTCCGCTGGCAGAATTCGTTTGAAATATCCCAGCATGTGCTGCAGCACATTGGTGTTTTTCTTCCGCGTGCTTTTACGGCCAAGAGCTTCCAGCAGCAGCATTTCATAGTCTGCAAAAAGCTGGTTGCTTTCCATCTCTCTGCCCTTTGCCACAAGGCGGCCCATCTCCCTGTAATGTTCTGGGCTGTGTCCCAGTATAAGGAGCTTGTTGTCCGTATGAAAGTTGACCAGATCGCCCATTTTCATATTTATTCTGGCCTCACGCCAGCGGGTGAGGGCAAAAATACGGATGATGAAATTTTCCCGCAGAACAGGATCGTGTAACCTGCCATCCTCTTCCACTGGAATAAGGGGGAAACGCTTCATAAAAGCTCGTGCAAAAATTCCTACCCCGTTTTTTGTGGCAGCCCCTCCTTTCTCGCTATATACCTTAACCCTTTCCATACCGGAGCTGGGGGATTTGGACTTGAAGATAAAGCCGCACAGAGTTTTCTTTTCCAGTTCCTGCAGGCGTTTATCCGCCCAGCTCTGCATCTGTTCCGTATGGTCTTCTCCGCTTTTCCGGGTTATCAGTCTGGGATATTCCGGATTTCCCACCAGCCGGAGGGATTCTCTGGGAACGGGCATGCCGCATTCCACCTCCGGGCAGACAGGTATGTAATGGACATACTGACCCAGTGTGTGAATCAGGTAGGGGTCTCTCTGGTGCCCTCCATCGTAACGGACGGGATTGCCCAGAAGGCAGGAGCTGATGCCAAGGGTGATAGGCTGCTGAGTCATGCGGAATCTCCTTTGTTTTCGGATAAGCTGAAAAGAAGGCCCTAGGGGGAAGGTCTGCCCCGGCAGGACAAACGGGCATGGAAGGGACGGAGGTGGTTTCCCCCCCCCACAAGGTTCAGTTCCTCGAAACGCCCATCATGATTTCAGTGACAAACTGGGAGCTGTTCCGGGTTGTCCAGTAATCGGTAACATATCTTTCAAAGGAATCTTCACTGAGAACATAGCTGTGATTTTTGGCCCATCGTAACATTTTTTCATAGGTTTCACCTACGGTTTCGTGGGAGCCTATGTGGTAGCAGGAGAGCATCATGTGACCACCGAAGGTCATTTTTTCATGTTCTTTGCACTCCATCAGTGTTCTTTGCAGTATTCTGATTGGCTGGGGCTTATCCTGCATTCTGTCCCTGACGGATGAAAAATTGATGATAACAGGGCCTGTGATCTCATTGTTCACATTTTCCACATAATTAGTGAACTCAATATTGATAATGGATGCTTCAATGTTATTGTCAAAGGCCTGAATCTGGAAAAGGCAGTCCGATGATTCCACAAATTTGATGGCTACTTCCTGGATATTATTGTCGATGACCATTTCTGCTTCAATGATCAGGTCGTACCAGTCCGTTACGGAAAGATACTGTCTGCGGATTTCTTCCTGATGGTGTTTCAGTTCCGTAATTTTAGATCGGAAGGAATGCTGGATAGCTTTATATATATTGAAGGCGTTTCCCTCAATGAAATCCCGCATCTCATCCAGCTTGAAACCCATCTGCTTATAATATTTGATGACAGGCACGGCCAGAAGTGACTTTTGGGTGTAATACCGGTAGTTGTTGCTTTCGTCCCTCTGGGAGTTGATCAGGCCGATTTTATCGTAGTACCGGAGAGCTTTTTTGGAAACATTGCACAGAGTGCTGACTTCTCCGATGGAATACCTGTCTTTATCTTTCATGGTAACCCTTTACTGCTGAAATCCTGAAGTTCAGCCCGGCAGGTATGATTACGGGCGGGGCAGGTACGGTTGGGCGGAGTATGGTTTGCCCCATGGCAGGGTTTGGCGGGAGGTTTGATTTCAAAAGGCCGGGCTCCCATTGTAACTCCACACGAATACAGAATACAGCAAAGACTTTACTCCTTCAATTCGTTTATTCTCTTTCTTAAATTCATTCAATTAAAAGGACTGTTCACTTCCGTGTACGGGGGGTACCGCAGGGGCAGGGGGGGAATACTCCCCTGTTTTATGAAGAGGGGCAGGGGGGGATGGATAAGTTTTTGAAAATGCTTCTAAGTTTTTTTAAAAAACCTTCATTTTTTTGTTGGATTTGCCATTGACCTTCCCCTTAGGGGTAAAGATATAGTCCCAAAAAATCAAAAGCTGTGACCATGGAAGAGGAAGTGTACAAAAGGTGAGTTTTCAGGCAATGGGTTTAGAAAGTGAAAAGGGAGGAAAGGTACTTATGCAAACATCAGGTTCCGTCTCTTTGGCGGCTGTAGCTGCCAAACACAAAATGGCTTCAGATTTCAGGCGCAAGGGCATTATCATCGCCCTGGGCTCCGGTCTGCTGTATGGTTTTTATACGGCATTCATGACCCTTGGCATGTCTGTGGGCATCTGGGATCACTGGTATGGAGAGGACTCCGGTCTTTCTGCCTTTGCGGTGTTTTATCTGCTGGCAGCCCTGGGTGCTGCCACAACGGATACCTGCAGTGCCCTGTGGGCCCTCAGCATTGCCACCATCCGAGGGCGGATCGGGGATTTTGTGAGGACCATTAAGACAAGACCGGGTCTTGTCATGGTCGGTGCTGCGGTGATCGGTGGTCCCCTTGCCAGTACGGCCTATGTCGTGGGTATTCAGCAGGCAGGTTCCATTGTTGTCCCCATTAGTGCGCTTTGTCCTGCCGTGGGTGCCGTTCTCGGCCGATTTCTGTTCAAGCAGGAGCTGAACGCCCGTATGATGCTGGGTATTGCCATCTGTCTGTCGGCGACCTTCATGATCGGGATGACAGGCCTTGAAGAGGAAGCACCTCCCGGATTGCTGATAGGGATTTTCTTTGGGTTTATTGCGGCCGTGTGCTGGGGTATCGAGGGTTGTGTCTGCGGGTACGGAACTTCCATGATTGATCCGGAAATCGGTATTACCATCCGTCAGGTAACGGCTGGTCTTTCCAACCTTATTATTCTTGTTCCTCTTTTCGGCATGATTGCCGGTGCAAACACCTTTGGTATGGTAGGTCAGGCCTTTACCGACGGGTATGCCATGATCTGGTTTGCCCTTGCCGGCCTCAGCGCCTATCTTACCTTCATGTTCTGGTACAAAGGCAACGGTATGTGTGGTGCACCCCTGGGCATGTCCTGTAACGGTACCTTTTCGTTCTGGGGGCCTTTCTGCTGCTGGATCGTTATCGGTGTGATCATGGGCTTTGAAGGATGGGGGATGTCTCCCGTTGCCTGGGCAGCTGCCCTTATCATGGTTGTGGGTATCTTTATTATTGCCATGAACCCTTTGGATCTGTTTAAGAAAAAGGATCAGGTGACCGCATGAAACCATTGAATTATGCCATTTTAAAGCACTTTACCATTGTTGATGAAGCCTGCGTCGATGATGTGATGGCGGCACTGAAGGCCCAGTACGGACATTTTAAAGCCTTTAATAAGCCAACAATAATTTCAGCCATCATGACGGCAGAGGCCAATGGGCTTCTGGAGGAGGTCCGTTTTGAGCTGGCATCCGGTAATGAGCTGAAGGTGTATTATCGTGCCCATGAAGAGGGTGCTGCCACCATCAACCGGTATATCAGGGACTGATTGTGCATCGGGAAAAGGGTGTTTCCGAAGATGGAAAATCCCTGCATCCCATCATTAGTTGTTTTATAAAAAATATGTCTGACCGCCATCTTCGGCCTTTCAGGTCCGGGGATGGCGTTTTTTTATGCATGGCTACGGGCGGAAGGAAGTGATTCCGGTGCAGGCGGCTGGACAGGCTGGGGTTTGACCTGTGGGTAGCATCTTTTTTTTACCTGATCAGACCAGTTCTTTTGTGGTTGAGGGCAAGAGCATGGCTGGTTGATTTTTGATTCCTGTTAAGGGGTAAAAAAATATTTTTTTGTTGAAAATAAGTGTTGACCTTCCCCTATGGGGAAAGGGGTAAGCTGCTGGCAGCAGCGGAAAAAATTAAATGGTCAAGGTTTTGTTGATCAGTTTTCATAACATATGACCGGGTAGCAGAAGAGGGACTGGCATGCGCTATTATGGAGAAGAGGCCCTGGGCCTCATAGAAACGGTGGGGATGGTCCCTGCAATCAACGGGGCCGACAGAATGCTCAAGGCTGCCAACGTTGAGCTGATTGCCTATGAAAACGTGGGCTCCACCCTTGTAACCGTTATGGTGAAGGGGGATGTGGCGGCGGTTCGTGCCTCTGTGGAGGCGGGGGCCGCAGGTGCTGCGGAAATCGGTAAGCTTACCGCACACAATGTGATGCCCCGGCCCATCCGTGGGGTGGGGGATATCGTTTCCATCTATGCCGTGGAAGAAGAAAACTGCGAACGCCCCAGGGCCATGGGGCTGATTGAGACCTTTGGCATTGTCTTTGTGCTGGAAGCGGCTGATGCCATGCAGAAGACGGCAGATGTGGATGTGGTGGGTTTCGAAAACGTTGCGTCAGGTTACATTTCCGTTCTGGTGGAAGGGGATGTGGCTGCCTGTAAGTCGGCGGTGGATGCCGGAGTAAAGGCGGTGGAGAAAATGGGGGCCAGTGTGTACAGCTCTGTGGTCATACCTACCCCTCATCCGGATCTGGTAAAAATAACAAGGCGCTACACCATTGAGAACCTGCTGCCCTGAGAAATAATGGGTCGGGGGAGATTGGTCTTGCAGGAAAGGCCGGTCATGTCAGAGAGGGGAGAAGCATAAATGACAATTATTGATAATGATCTGCTCTCCATTCAGAAAGCCAGAATTCTGGCGGAAAATGCCTTTGAAGCCCAGAAGCGTCTGGCGGCTTTTTCCCAGGAAAAGCTGGATGAGATCGTTGAGTGTATTGCGGATGCAGCGGGAAAGCAGGCGCAGGCACTGGCTGTCATGTCCCATGAAGAGACGGAATATGGCAGGTGGCAGGACAAGTATGTGAAAAATGGTTTTGTATGCGGCCATGTGCGCCGGCATCTGAGGGGTCTGCGCTGTGTGGGTATCATTGGTGAGGACCGACAGAAGCAGATTATGGACGTGGGGGTACCCATGGGTGTGATTGCTGCCCTTTGCCCTGCAACGAGTCCGGTTTCCACCACCATCTATAAAGCCCTCATTGCCATCAAGTCCGGCAATGCCATTGTATTCTCCCCCCATCCCAGAGCCATCAAAAGCATAGGGCATGTCCTTGATATAATGATTGATGCTGCCCATTCCAAGGGGTTGCCCGAAGGATCTCTGGCTTATCTGGATACCGTTACCTCGGGAGGAACCTTTGAGCTGATGGCACACAGGGCCACCTCCCTGATTCTTAATACCGGAGTTCCCGGTATGCTTCCGTCCTGTTACAGGGCAGGGAAGCCACTGATTTATGCGGGTACGGGTAATGGCCCCGCATTCATTGAGCGTACGGCAGATATCCGGCAGGCGGTACGGGATATTATCCTAAGTAAAACCTTTGATAACGGTATTGTTTCTTCTGCTGAGCAGTCTGTGGTTGTTGACAGCTGCCGGGCCGATGAGGTCCGTCAGGAGTTTTGCCAGCAGGGTGCTTACTTCATGTCTGAAAAGGAATCGCTGGAACTGGGGGCTCTCTTTTATCGTCCTGACGGAAAGCCCAGCTCCAGAATGATAGGGGTCAGTGCCGCAACCCTTGCCCGAAGAGCCGGCTTTGATGTTCCAGATCATGTCAGGGTTCTCATTGCTGACCGGAAATATGTTTCTCCGGACGATCCCTATTCACGGGGGCTTATGGGGCCGGTTCTGGCATTGTACGTGGAGGATGACTGGATGGGTGCCTGTGAGAAGTGTATTGAACTGCTTCTCAGTGAGAGAAACGGCCACACTCTTGTCATTCACTCCAGGGATGAAGAGGTTATCCGTCAGTTTGCACTGAAAAAACCCGTGGGAAGGATGCTTGTGAATACACCGGCCACCTTCGGCGGCATGGGTGCTACCACCAACCTTTTTCCTTCCATGACCCTTGGCAGCGGATCTGCCGGAGACGGCTTTACATCTGACAATGTCTCTCCCATGAACCTGATTTACATTCGTAAAATTGGCTATGGGGTGAGGAGTGCCGAATCCATGGGCTATGATGTTTGTCCGGTAGAAACCGTGCCCTGCCTGTCCGGAAACCCCGGCCCGAAGGGACTTGACATAAAGAGCATGCAGACACTGCACCGTATTCTGCGGGAAGCTGTTCAGGTACTGGACAGGCCCGGTAACAGATACTGAAAGATTATTCGTAAAAGGGAGGTATGATTTTGGATCTTCGAGATTTTTCAAATAAGCTTGCCGAAGCAACAAAAAATCTGAGTCCGGACGAACGGGCTGCATTGAAAAGAATTTTTGAGGGCGTTTCTGCGGAGATTGCCAAGGGCGTGCCCTCCGATGGGGTTGCCGCTGTGTGCACCGGAACGGCTGTTCCCGATGGTCCCACAGAGCGTCATTTGAAGCTGAAGGAAAATTTTTTAAGGCAGGTCCCGAGCATTACCACCCACCGTGCCCGGGCCATTACAAAAATTGCCAAAGAAAACCCCGGAATGCCAAAAATTCTGCTGAGGGGTAAGTCTTTCAAATATTGCTGTGAAACAGCTCCCCTTGTGATTCAGGAGCATGAGCTGATTGTGGGCTCACCCAACGGTGCACCCCGTGCGGGGTCATTTTCTCCGGATATTGCCTGGCGCTGGGTGGAAGAAGAAATTGATACCATTGGTAACCGTTCCCAGGATCCATTCTATATCTCTGAAGAAGATAAGAAAATCATGCGCGAAGAGCTCTTTCCCTTCTGGAAAGGCCAGTCCGTGGATGAGTACTGCGAAGGCCAGTATCGGGAAGCGGGCCTCTGGGAGCTTTCTGCAGAAGCCTATGTGACGGACTGCTCCTACCATGCGGTCAATGGTGGCGGAGACTCCAACCCCGGTTATGATGTCATTCTGATGAAAAAAGGCATGCTGGATATTCAGAATGAAGCCAAAGCCCACCTTGAAAAGCTGGATTACGAAAACCCCGGTGATATCGATAAAATTTATTTTTATAAGTCAGTAATCGATACCACCGAAGGCGTCATGATCTATGCCAGACGGCTGTCTCAATGCGCATCGGAGCTGGCGGCAAAAGAAACAAACCCCGTGCGGAAGGCCGAGCTGCAGAAAATTGCCGAGGTGAATGCCCGTGTTCCTGCCCATGCGCCCAGCACTTTCTGGGAGGCCATTCAGGCGGTATGGACCATAGAATCCCTTCTTGTGGTGGAAGAAAACCAGACCGGCATGTCCATCGGTCGTGTGGATCAGTACATGTATCCCTTCTACAGGGCCGACATAGATTCCGGTCGCATGACGGAATACGAGGCTTTTGATCTGGCAGGGTGCATGCTGGTGAAGATGTCGGAGATGATGTGGATTACCAGTGAAGGTGCATCCAAATTTTTTGCAGGGTATCAGCCCTTCGTCAATATGTGCGTGGGTGGTGTGACCCGCGATGGCCGGGATGCCACCAACGACCTGACCTACCTGCTCATGGATGCGGTTCGCCATGTTAAGGTATATCAGCCCTCCCTTGCCACCCGTGTGCATAGCAGATCACCCCAGAAGTACCTGAAAAAGATTGTGGATGTTATCCGGTCCGGCATGGGTTTCCCGGCTGTTCACTTTGACGATGCCCATATCAAAATGATGCTGGCCAAGGGTGTATCCATAGAAGATTCGAGGGATTATTGCCTCATGGGGTGTGTGGAGCCCCAGAAAGCCGGACGGTTGTATCAGTGGACCTCCACGGCCTATACCCAGTGGCCCATTTGTATAGAGCTGGTGATGAATCAGGGGGTTCCCCTCTGGTACGGTAAAAAGGTGTGCCCGGATACGGGGTCTCTTTCCAGCTTTGATACCTATGAAAAGTTCGAAGCTGCGGTCAAGGAGCAGATCCGCTATGTCACCAAGTGGTCCAGCGTAGCCACTGTGCTTTCCCAGATGGTACACAGGGACCATGCCCCCAAACCTCTCATGTCCATTATGTATGAAGGCTGTATGGAGTCCGGAAAAGATGTGGCAGCTGGGGGCGCCATGTACAACTTCGGGCCGGGGGTGGTCTGGAGTGGTCTTGCCACCTATGCGGATTCCATGGCGGCCATTAAAAAGCTGGTTTATGACGATAAAAAGTACACCCTTGCTCAGCTGAATGAGGCCCTGAAGGCAGATTTTGTGGGCTATGATCAGATTAAAGCAGACTGCCTTGCCGCTCCCAAGTACGGCAATGACGATGACTATGCCGACCTTATTGCGGCGGATCTGGTTCATTTTACGGAAACGGAACATCGTAAATTCAAGACTCTGTATTCAGTTTTGAGCCATGGGACCCTGTCCATTTCCAATAACACACCCTTCGGGCAGTTGCTGGGTGCTTCTGCCAACGGCCGTAAGGCATGGATGCCCCTTTCCGATGGCATCAGTCCCTCCCAGGGTGCGGACTATAAAGGTCCCACGGCCATTATTAAATCCGTTTCTAAAATGGCCAACGACAACATGAACATTGGCATGGTGCACAACTTTAAGCTGATGTCCGGCCTTCTGGATACACCGGAAGGTGAGAACGGTATTATAACTCTGATCCGGACGGCCTGTATGCTGGGCAACGGAGAGATGCAGTTTAACTATCTCGATAACGATGTCCTGCTGGATGCCCAGAAGCATCCGGAAAAGTACAGGGATCTGGTGGTTCGAGTGGCAGGGTACAGCGCTTTCTTCGTGGAGCTGTGCAAGGATGTACAGGATGAAATCATCAGCCGAACCGTACTTCGGGAGATCTGATGTCTTTATCCGGCGGCCGTATCGGATGGATGAAGGCCGCCGGAAAAAGACGGCCAAACAGATCAAAGGCCAGGCAGAAAATTTCGGAACGACAGGGATCAGGGGCGCATCATGATTGAAAGAAAAGCACTGATTTTTAACATACAGAAATACAACATGTATGACGGACCAGGCGTCAGAACCCTTGTATTTTTTAAAGGCTGCCCCCTGCGCTGTCAGTGGTGCTCCAATCCGGAAGGTCAGAAGCGCCAGCATCAGGTTCTGTTTAAAAAAGATGCCTGTGTAAACTGTGGTGACTGCATACCGGTATGCCCTGTGGGAATTCACCGTATGTCACCGGACACCGGGCTCCATGAAGTGAGGCGGGACGTGGAGTGCATTGGATGCCGTCAATGTGAGAAGGTATGCAAGGTTACCGCCCTGTCTGTTGTGGGAGAAGTGAAAACCATTTCTGAGCTGCTGGATATCATTGAAGAAGACAGGCCTTTTTATGAAATGTCCGGAGGTGGTGTCACCCTTGGCGGGGGGGAAGTGCTGATGCAGCCGGAAGCGGCAGCCAGTCTGCTCATGGCCTGTCGGGAGCGAGGCATTCATACGGCCATTGAAACCTGCGGGTATGCCAAACCCGAATCGCTGACAGCGGTGGCCGGGTTTACGGATCTGTTTCTTTTCGATCTCAAGCACATGAATTCGGAACGGCACTATCAGCTGACCGGTGTGCGCAATGAGTTCATTCTGAGCAACCTGACCATGCTGCTGGAAAACAGGCATGCGGTGCAGATACGGGTGCCGCTTCTGAAACATGTGAATGACAGTGAGGAAGAAATCCGCCAGCTCATCGGATTTCTGGAGCCTTACAGGGATTACAGCAACCTCAAGGGTATTGATCTGTTGCCCTATCATCGGCTGGGTGTGCACAAATATGCCCAGCTGGACTGGGAGTATCCCCTGAAAGGGGATCCGGCCTTAAGCGAGAGTGATCTGGACCGTGTGGAACAGTATATACGGAAATACAGTTTTCCGGTGTCTGTTATCCGGCACTAGGCAAGGGTTACGGCCGGATTCGCAAGATCTGCAGCCGCTGCTGATGGAGGGAAACAATGACAGCACTTGGACTGATAGAAACCAAAGGACTTCTTGCCGCCATTGAAGCGGCGGATGCCATGCTGAAGGCAGCGGACGTTCGTCTTCTGGAAAAAAACCTTGCCAGTGGAGGGCTTGTCACCATCAGTGTGGCCGGGGAGGTAGCTGCTGTGAAGGCGGCTGTGGACGCCGGAGCTGCGGCGGTGGGGCGGATCAGGGGGGGTAGAGTGGTTTCTCAGCACGTCATTGCCCGTCCGGATAAAGAGCTTGGCTGTATCATTGCCACAGGATGGGCGGGTGTAAGGGAAGAAAATTCCGCAGAAGAGCCGGTATTTTTGCTGAAAGATCCTGACAGTAAAGACCCCGAGGCAGGCAAGGGAAAGACTCCGGGCAAAAATGGGCCGGAAGGGTGCACGACAGGTGCGCCGGATAGGGAAGTACCCCCTGAAAGAGTAGAAAAACAGGTGGTTTCACAGAGAAAAGTCAGCCATCACAATATTTCACAACTGAAAAAGATGAACCTGAGCAGTTTGCGTAAGATTGCCCGGAGTTTTCAGAGTATTTCCATGAGCCGGGCAGAAATAGACACGGCTCGAAAAAAAGACCTGGTGGAAGCCATTACAGGCGCTTACAGACAGGAAGAGGAGTAATCCATGGTAGACAGAGATTTGATGTCCATTCAGGAGGCCCGTGCCCTTGTGCGCTGTGCACGGAAAGCCCAGGAGGATTTTGCCCGCCTGGATCAGGGCCGGATTGATGCCATTGTCAAAGCTGTTGCGGATGCGGCTGTGGCTCAGGCGGAATTCCTTGCAACCCTTGCTGTGGAAGAAACGGGTTTCGGAAAGGTTCCGGACAAAAAAGCCAAAAACCTTCTTGCCAGCGAAAAGCTGCATGAAGCCATCAAAGACATGAAGACCATCGGCGTGCTCAGCGATGACAAGGTAAGAAAAGTCGTTGAGATTGCAACGCCCGTAGGTGTGATTGCAGGGATTATACCTTCTACGAATCCCACATCCACCACAATCTATAAATCCATGATTTCTCTGAAATCCGGCAATGCCATTGTTTTCACGCCCCATCCCAGCGCCAGAAAGTGTATTGGGAAAACCGTTGAGATGATCCGCGGAGTGCTGAAAAACTGTGGGGTATGTGAAGATCTTGTCAGTGTGATGAGTGTGCCTTCCATGGAGGGCAGTGCGGAGTTGATGAAGGTTGTGGATCTCATTCTTGCAACGGGCGGTCCCGGCATGGTGAAGGCTGCTTACAGCTCCGGAACACCCGCCCTTGGTGTGGGTGCGGGCAACGTTCCGGCCTTTATTGAGAGAAGTGCGGATATAGAGGATGCCGTTGCCAAAATTTTTGCCAGCAAAACCTTTGACAACGGCACGGTCTGCGCATCGGAGCAGGCCATTGTAACGGAAAGTGTGATTGCCGAGCAGGTGAAAAAAAGTTTCGTTGCCCATGGTGGATATTTTCTCAGCGGTGATAAGGCGGAGAAAGTGAAACGGTACATGGAACGGGGCAATGGCTCCATGAACCCTGATATTGTTGGCCGGGATGCGGCTTATATAGCCCGTTTTGCCGGTATCGATGTTCCCCCGGGAACCCGGATTCTTATTTATGAGGAAGAGGGTGTGGGGCCGAAGTATCCCTTCTCCAAAGAAAAACTCACAGCTCTTCTGGGCTTTTATACGGTGAATGACTGGAAGGAAGCCTGTGAGATCTGTGACAAACTCTTGAGAAATGGAGGCGTGGGACATTCCCTTGCCATTCACTCCAGAAACGAAGAGGTGATCCGGGAGTTCGGACTGCGAAAACCCGTTTCCCGCATGCTGGTTAACACCCCCTCAACCCAGGGAGCCGTTGGTATCAGTACCAGTCTCTTCCCATCTTTTACACTGGGTTGCGGCACCGTTGGCGGAAGCGCCACTTCCGACAATGTTACCCCGCTGAACCTGATGAACGTGCGCCGGGTCGCCTATGATCTGGGGAACACCTGCTGTTCCTCTGCGCCGGTACCGGCGGCATCCGCCGCATCGACGACATCGTCCATTGATATCAATGCCGTAACGGCGCTGATTGTGGAGCAGCTTAGAAAAATGGCCTGATTCCCTTTGCGGGATTGGTCGGTACAGGAACCAGCAACAAACGGTAATCTACAATACAAAAAAATAAAAAGGAGAAAGACATGTCCTCATTGAATGCACTGGGAATGATAGAAACCAAAGGTCTTGTGGGCGCCATTGAAGCAGCAGATGCCATGGTCAAGGCAGCCAATGTTACCCTGATCGGACGGGCCCAGGTAGGTGCGGGTCTTGTGACCGTTATGGTTCGTGGTGACGTTGGTGCGGTGAAAGCGGCAACGGATGCCGGCGCGGCGGCGGCGGACAGGGTCGGTGAACTGGTGAGCGTGCACGTAATCCCCCGTCCCCATGGTGAAGTAGAGCTGATCCTTCCGAAAATTGAGGGGTGATAAGGTATGAAAGTCATATCGGAATCCTTTCTGAGGGAGCTTTTCAGAAAAGAGATCCCCGAGACTTTCAGGGTGGAGGAGGGTCAGATTCTGACCCCCTCCGCTGCACAGCTCCTTGGTGAAAGAGGAGTGAAAATCATCAGGGATGAAGACAGGGCTTCGGAGAAATTGCCGGAAGTCCGGGAAACGGCCGGAGATATCCCGGAACCTCAGTACGTGGTGGCCGGAGGCGGTATGCTGACAAGTAAGCCCGAGCATATGACCCAGCTTCGCGGTAACTGTCTGGTAGCCAAAGATCACGTCCGCATTATTCTCCGGGGCAGGCTGGACAGCCTTCAGTCCGAAATCCTTCTTGTCCAGGGTAAAGCCCATGGTAGCGGCCTTACGAATCTTGTCAGAGATCTGGGCGATGTGCTGGCACAGGCAAGGGCGGTGATGAGGGCAGAGGTACTGGAGGAACCCCTGCCGGAAGGTCTGATCATGGGGCTGGGTGCGGCGGAACTGAGGGCACAGTCCCATCATCCAAAACAATATTTCGGCGTGGATCATCTTCTCCCCTCTTTTACCATGGGGGAAATGCTGCTGACCCTGAATGCGCTCAGAAGCCTGGTCCGGGAAGTGGAAGTGGCCGCCGTCAGTGCCTTCAGAGCTGAGTTTGGATCGGAACGTCCGGATATCATTCAGGCCCTGAACCGGATGAGCAGTGCTGTCTACATCATGATGCTCAGGGAGGCGACGGGCAGGTACCGTTGATGAAGCCTTCGGCCGGGCGTGAAGATGGGGGAAACGGAAGGGTTTTCCGGGGGGAAGCAGAAACGCTAAGGGAGTCTTCAATGAATGAACAAGCCATGAAAGATATCCTTGGTGATATCATCAGAAAAGTGCTGGAACAGCTGGAGGGTGCATTGCCTGTGGTTCCGGAGGCAGCCGATGGGGTGGACGGGATTCCTGTGGAGCTTTCCGCGCGCCATGCCCATCTGAGTGAAGAAGATGCCATCGCTCTTTTTGGAGGTCCACTGACAAGGGTAAGGGATCTTTCCCAGCCGGGTCAGTTCCTCTGTAAGGAGCGGGTACGGTTGATCGGTCCTAAAGGGGTTATCGATAATGTGGCCATTCTCGGGCCTTCCCGCGGCAGTTCTCAGGTGGAGATTTCCAAAACCGATGCCCGTATTCTTGGAGTGGATGTCCCCATCCGGCAATCCGGTGATACGGCCGGAAGCCCCGGAATCATTCTTGCCTCTCAGCAGAATGTGGTGGGCCTGGAGGAAGGACTGATTGTTGCGGGACGTCATATTCATATGGCACCCAAGGATGCAGAAAGATTCGGCGTTACGGATAACACCAGAGTCAGTGTCCGGCTGAACAGCCAAAGGCCTGTTATTCTGGAAGACGTACTGGTTCGCGTGAATGAAAATTTCCGTCTTGCCATGCACATCGACCTGGATGAGGGAAATGGAGCCGGTTGGAATACGAATGTCACTGGCAGTATTGTGGCAAAACAATAGGGAGACGGCAGGTGGATTTCACAGCCATTGATCAACAAATCAACGCCCTTGAACAATGTGTGGACAAAACGGTTCCCGTGGACAGGGATGAACCCCTGCTTGTGGGGGTGGATCTTGGAACGGCCTACATTGTGGTGGTGGTCCTGAACAGCAGCAGCGAACCCGTGGCCTGTGCCATGGAGTTTGCTCAGGTGATCAAGGACGGGCTGGTGGTAGATTACATTGGTGCTACCCGCATTGTCCGCAGGCTGGTGTCTCAGCTGGAAGAACGGTTGGGCCGGACTCTGGAGCGCGCCGCCATCGCCGTTCCACCCGGAACCGGAGAGAAGGACTGCAAGACCCATGGCTATGTTGTGGAAGGAGCAGGGCTGGAGGTGGTAACCATTCTGGATGAGCCTACGGCAGCCAATGCGGTGCTGGGTATCTCCAGTGGAGTGATTGTGGATATTGGTGGCGGTACCACGGGCCTTTCCGTCATTGAAGAGGGCAAGGTGGTGTATGTAGCTGATGAAGCCACGGGCGGCACCCACCTTTCCCTTGTGCTGGCCGGCAATTACCGGGTGAGTTTTGAAGAGGCGGAAGAGCTGAAAAAGGACAGAAGCCGTCAGAATGAAATCCTTTCTGTGGTGCGTCCGGTTATTCAGAAGATGGCCTCCATCGTCAATACTCATATACAGGGAAGGGATGTGAAAGCCATTTATCTTGTGGGCGGTACCTGTTGTCTGAAAGATATGGAAAAGGTGATGGAAAAGGAAACGGGTAAGCCTGTGTACAAACCGGCCAATCCATTTCTTGTAACGCCTTTGGGCATAGCCATGAACTGCGGCAGGTAGGAGATAGCCATGGATGTGGACGAGCTGGTCCGAACCATTACGCGTGAAGTACTCAGGCAGATGACAGGGGAAAGTCCCAGAAAGTCTGTCATGGTTCTGGCCGAAAGAACGGATTTTCTTGCCGAACGGATTCAGGGGTTGCTGGGTCAAGAGGCGGAGATCCGTTTCAGAGGGGAAGGGGGGGTCCAGAAAGGTGCTGACCGCTATATCCTGCCCTTTCTTTCCTGCGGAAGCATGGCTGATCTGGCGGCCGGTCGTCCTGGTGAAGGGGAGGTTTCCGAAGTGCTTTCTCTTCTTCTGAAAGGGTATACAGTAGACGTGCTGGATTTTGAATACAGGATGTATACGGATACGGCACCCGGCCCCCTGTATGGTTTGTATGAATCCTATCGAAAAACGCTGGCAGCTTACGGACTGAAAGAATTTGTCCGGGATCAGCCCCATGCACTCAGGTTGAAAAAAACTCTGGTGACGGAAAAGGATATCCTTGAGGCACAGGAGCAGGGTGCATCGGTTCTCTGGCTTTCCATGGACGCAAAGGTGACACCTCTTGCCGCTGAGTCTGCCAAAGACCTGAATGTACGGCTTCTGAAACGCTAACGGAGGCGGTGGACAGATGATAATCGGCAAAGTGATCGGAAACGTATGGGCTACCCGTAAGGAAGAGTCCCTGAACGGTATGAAGCTGATGGTGGTCCGGCGTCTGGATACCGAAAGCGGATGTGAACAGGAAAGCTTTGTAGCGGTGGATTGCGTGGGAGCCGGTATTGGAGAACGGGTTCTCGTAACCACGGGGAGTTCCGCGCGCATGGCATTGGATAATCCTAACAAGCCTGTGGATGCCACTATAGTCGGAATCATCGACGAAGTGGAAGTCCGGGCGGAGGGTTGATTCATGGATACTCTCGGTATGGTGGAAGCAAAAAGCATTGCCGCAGGTGTGGAACTGGCGGATGGCATGATGAAGGCTGCGGCTGTAGAGCTGGTTCGCGCATCCACCATCTGCTCCGGCAGATACCTGATTTTTGTGGCGGGCGACCGCGATGCCGTTGGTACTTCCATCCGGTTTGCAGAGGATTCGGGCAGGTTGCTGGTCGGAAGTTTTATTCTCTCCAATGTTTCTCCTCAGGTGCTGGCGGTACTGAAAAGGAGCCAGCCCGCAGAAGAGGGGGCGGCCATTGGTGTTATTGAGAGCCGCAACGTATCTTCCGGGGTGGCGGCGGCTGACGGGGCTGTCAAACGGTCCGCTGTCCGTCTGGTCCGCCTGGTCACGGGGCAGGGCATCAATGGGAAGTCCTATTTTGTGATGAGCGGAGATGTGGCCTCCGTGAAAGAAGCTGCAGAGGCCGCAGAGGCCATACTGGGCAGAAATCTTGTCGAGGCCGTTGTGATACCCAAGCCCAGCGCCTCGGTTGTGAAGGCGTTAACCAGCGTAGTGAGGTAAAAAATGGGAAAAACACTAGTGGGAGTCAAAAACCTGGAGACTTTTATCTGTCAGAAGGATGCTGCCATTTATGTTGATGGCAGCATGATCCTTACGCCAGGTGCCAAGGATGAGTTGACAAAAAGAGGCATGAAAATTGTTTATGGCCCTAAGCCTGTAATGCCATCCAGCACGGAGTCGGCATATCCGGTCTCCTGCCCTCCTGGATGCACCTGCGAAGCCTGCATGAAAGCTCTTCTCCTTTCCGGGTCTGCCAGTCTGGAGGCATTGGTTCTGGCCGTAACGGGAGTTCTGAAAAATCAGTACGGTATCCGTGACCCTGAGCAGCTGGTCAGCATCAGCAGCCAGGTTGTTGCAACCATTCGTGAAAATATTTGAAAAACAGGAAACACCAACCCTACCCAACAAAGGAGTATACGATGAAAGCACTGGGAATGATTGAAACCAGAGGTCTTGTGGGAGCCATTGAAGCAGGTGATGCCATGGTAAAGGCGGCCAATGTTGAGCTGATCGGGCGTGAGCAGGTGGGCAGCGGCCTTGTTACCGTTATGGTTCGTGGAGATGTGGGAGCCGTGAAGGCGGCAACGGATGCCGGTGCGGCGGCTGCGGAGCGTGTGGGAGAGCTTGTGAGTGTCCATGTGATTCCCCGTCCCCACAGTGAAGTGGAAAGAATACTGCCTAAAAGCTTTACAAAGTAAAAACGGTTTGTGCTCGTTGCTATGAAGAATATTGGATTTACATGAGGAGGGTCGGCGGGTGACACAGTTTAACGGAAGAACCAAAATCTGCTACGGATCAGATGCCATTGAGACCCTCGAACATTTACCGGCGAAGCGGGCTTTTATTGTTACGGATCCCTTTATGGTGAAAACCGGCTTTGCTGCCAGAATCCAGAGTCATCTGGACCGGGCCGGAATTCTCCACCGGGTTTTTGACGGTGTGGAGCCCGACCCTTCTCTGGAAACGGTAACGCGAGGTACCCTGCTTCTCCTGCAGCATGAGTCGGATCTGGTCATTGCTCTGGGAGGAGGCTCGGCCATTGATGCGGCCAAAGCCATGATGTTCTTTGCCCATAAAGCCAGGGAAGATAAGAAAAAGCCCATGCTGCTGGCCATACCCACCACCAGTGGTACCGGATCGGAGGTAACGGCCATTTCCGTGGTGACGGATACGGCCAACGGCGTAAAGGTGCCCCTGAATGATGAGTTGCTGATTCCGGATGTGGCCATTCTGGATGCACGGTTCACCCGTACCGTTCCCCCTTCCGTAACCGCTGTAACGGGAATGGATGTGCTTACCCATGCCATTGAGGCCTACACTTCCCGTCAGGCCAGTGCCTTTACCCGTATTTATTCGGAATATGCCACTAAATACGTGTTCCAGTATCTTTTCAGGGCCTATCAGTGCGGGGATGACATGGAAGCCAGGGAAATGATGCTGCTGGCATCCTGTATGGCTGGTATGGCTTTCAATAACAGTGGTCTGGGTATTACCCACAGTATGGCCCACAGCCTTGGCGGACTTTTTCATATCGCCCACGGCATGGCCAATGCTGTGCTGCTTCCCTATGTGATCCGGTTCAACAGCTTTGATGTTGGCGTGAAATATAGGGAAATTGCCGGGATGCTCGGGCTTGCCGCCAGAACAGTGGAGGAGGGAACCACAAGCCTGATTGCGGCCATATGCAGTATGAATGACTCCATGGGTATTCCTAACAGGATACGGGATCTGAATATAGAAGAGCGTGCTTTCCGGGAGCATCTGGGCACTATGGCCGGCCATGCACTGGAAGATGCCTGTACAAAAGGCAATCCGAGAATGCCGTCCCACGGGGACATCAGAGGCCTTCTGGAAAAAGCCTGGTAAGCGGGCGGAATGCCCTTCGGACAGAACAGGCTGCCCATTTAACGGACAGTGGGGACTGAAATGAGAGAGCAGATTGTAGAGAAAATAAAGAATGCGGGTGTTGTGGGGGCTGGTGGTGCCGGTTTCCCGACCCATGTGAAGGTGAATGCGGAGGTGGACACGGTTCTGGTGAACGGTGCTTCCTGCGAACCCCTGCTCATGAGTGATCCTTATCTCATGGAAGCGGAAGTGGATACCATGGTTCGCGGTTTGGAAGCGGTTCTGGACAGTACCGGTGCTTCACGGGGAATTATCTGTCTCAAGGGTAAGCATGAAACAGCCATGGCGGCGGTGCGCCATTCCGTTGCAAGAGATTCCCGTGGTCGTCTGGAAGTCTTTGAACTGAAAGATTTTTACCCCGCCGGTGATGAGCAGGTACTGGTGCATGAGGTTTTGGGCAGAACGGTGCCCGAGGGCGGCATTCCCCTTCAGGTGGGTGTTGTGGTCAGTAATGTGGAATCCCTTTATAACGTGGCTCGGGCCATGGACGATATTCCCCTGATTGACCGGTATGTGACCGTTACGGGAGAAGTCCGCAGGCACATGGTAGTGAAGGTTCCCGTGGGCAGCCTTGTGGCCGATGTGATAGCCTTTGCCGGCGGTCCTGCCATTTCTGACTACCGGGTGGTGGACGGCGGCCCCATGATGGGCCGGGTACTGCCGGACATGAACCAGCCCGTAAGCAAAACCACCAGCGGACTCATCGTTCTGCCACCGGATCATACGGTGGTGGCCAGAAAAATCATGGATCCTGAACGGGTTCGACGGATTACCAATACGATTTGTTGCCAGTGTTCCCAGTGCACGGATCTTTGCCCGAGAAATCTGATGGGCCATTCCCTTCATCCCCATAAACTGATGCGGGTGCTGGCCTCCGGTATACTGGACAGCGATATGGCCAGAGAAGCGTTGCTTTGCTCTGAATGCGGTCTTTGTGAAAAATTTGCCTGCCCCATGATGGTTTCTCCCCGAGAAGTGAACGCCCAGATCAAGCAGGCACTGATGAAGGAAGGTATCCGCTGGCAGGCTTCCGGCAGGGAGCCTGTGGCTCATCCTTTCCGGAATACCCGCTATGTTCCCACCCAGCGTCTCATGCAGCGTTTAAATGTGACACAATATGATACCCACCCCGGTTTTGTGAGCGGATTTACGGCCAGCAGGGTGATGATTCCGCTCCGTCAGCATATCGGTGCACCCGCCCGTTGTCTGGTATGTGAAGGTCAGAGTGTGAAAAGGGGCGATCTTATAGGTGAAATTCCGGAGAATGCGCTGGGAGCAAGGGTCCATGCAAGTATTGACGGTGTGGTCGAAGCCATTGCAGACGGCATGGTAACCATCAGGGCCTAATCATATAAGGTGACTACAATGGATTTAAGAACAATAGGTTGCGTTGAGCTGAACAGTATAGCCATGGGCATGCACACGGCTGATGAAATGGTAAAGGCTGCGGAAGTCAGGCTTGTGTTGGCCCGTCCTACCTGCCCGGGACGTTATCTCGTTATGGTTGCCGGAGACACGGGGGCTGTGAAAAGCTCTGTGGAGACGGGGCGAGAAATCGGAGGTGAGGCCATTATCGACTGGTTTGTGCTTCCCAATGTTCACAGTGGTGTGATTCCGGCTCTGAACGGAACGGGTCTGAGGGCTTCCATTGATGCGCTGGGCGTGATTGAAACCTATACAACGGTGGCCTGCATTCTGGCCGCGGATGCGGCGGCCAAAGCCGGCCAGGTGGATCTTCTGGAAATTCGTTTTGCCGCTGGTCTTGCGGGAAAGTCCTTTGTCACTATGACCGGCGATGTGGGATCTGTGCATTCCTCCGTTCGCGCTGGAGTGGAGGGTGTGGGTGATGCGGGGCCGGTTCTGAGTCATGTGGTGATTCCCTCACCCAGTGAGGATTTGAAGGCACAACTGCTGTAAAATCCGGAAAGTGATTCCCGTTCCGCGGGAAGCAGCGCCGGTGTGTGATGCAGGATTGCCTGTTTCGGAAGAGTTTCAGGTTGCTGCGATTTCAGCACGGCTTCCCGGCTTCAGAAGTTGGGAAAGGAGGGGCTGCCTGCGGATTTTCCGGGGCCTTCCCTTGCGGAAGCGCAGTGAAAATGTACTTTTAAACGGGAGGTTTGTGGTGTTTGCTAAAAAAGTTTCAGGTTTTCTGGCCATTGGTTCCCTTGTCCTGCTGTCGGTATTTCTGCTGACAGCCTGTGGCAAGATGCAGGTTTCGAATCCTGCTTCCGGAGAAAAAGAGGGGGTGAGAGTGGTAACGGGTCCTTCACCCATTGAGGGTGATGTGCTCAATCACCCCGATGATATTACCCTTTATAATGAACACCTGGCCGTTACCCTGGCCATTGGCAGCCCCAATTTCTGGGGTATGACCAACGGCAGTATTTCCAATATAGCCGTTATGACGGAGCCGGGTGTTTTTGGGGTGAATATTGTCAATGACGTGGAGTTTTTGGTGAACTCCTGGACGGCCAGTGGCGGATCCCTTAAGGCGGAAGCCGCTATTCTTGAAAATACCGCTGATAGGGGTGTGGTCAAAACCACCAGCACATGGCTGGGTGATGGTAAGGGCAATGCCCTGGATGTGGTGACGGTCTATACACTGGAAAAGAACAGCCCCGTGCTGAAAATGGTGACAACCGTATCCAACCCCGGCCCTGACACGTACACGGACATGAAGAGCGGTTATTCCATGAGTGGTCTGGCTGCCTACATGTTCGGCCCCTTCGGTTATCATACGCCGGATGTCCGTGCCAGAAATATCCATGTGGGTAAAAATGTGGGTGAGACCTTTGGTGATTTTGTGGTGAGTTATAACCATGATTACGCCATCACCCTGCAGATGGATGATACGGAAATTTACCGAGGCACCACAGGATATAAGGATCTTCATCATAATTATGATCTTGCCCCCGGAGAATCCCGTGTCTTTACGGGTGAACTTCAGGTGGCTCCGCAGGGACACACCACGCCGTTTATTGCCAGAATGATTGAGAAGAAAAATCTGGATTCTGCCATGGTGTCCGGCGTGGTTCGCAGTGATGACGGTAAGGTTTACGCCAATCCTGTGATTGTGGTGGAAAAGGAAAGCCGTTTCAGGGGTACCTATGATGGATCCCAGTATCTTCCTTCGGAGGAGACCCATGTTCATACACAGCCTTTTGTATGGCACGTGGGGAATGGGGACGGGTCTTTTTCCTTTGAACTTCCCGAAGGGGATTACAATGTGTATGCCATTGCTGCAGGCTATACCGCATCCCGGTCCAAAGCCATCCGTGTGGAGGCCGGCAAGGACGCACGCCTTTCCTTTACGGGAGAGTATGCCATTGTACAGGGTGGTCGTGTGATGCTGACTGTGAGGGATAAAGAAACAAAAGAAGCCGTGGATGCCAGAATTGAAGTGGACGGTCCTGTGCCTGCGGTAAAGTATCTGGGAGCACGCACCTACTTTACGGATCTTGACAATGTCGGTCATGTATCCATTCCCCTGGCGGTGGGTGATTTCAGTTTCCGGGTGATGTCCGGTGCCCACTTTGTCAGCCTGCCGGAAGTGGTGAAAGCCCGTGTGGCATCCCGCCAGAAGCAGTCGCTTGACGTTGCCGTGAAAACCTTTATCCACCCCAGCCATGAAGCCTGGTACAGTGTGGATCTGCATCATCATTCCGATATCGGAGATGGCAATACTTCTCCGGAAGATCTGGTGAAATCTCAGCTTGCCAGTCGCCTGGACCTTACTCTGGTGAGTGATCATGATTCCACGGATAACCACCTGCCCATCAAGCGTTTTTCCGATGCCAGAAATATCGGTATGATACCCAGCCTGGAAGTATCTCCGGGATGGGGGCATCTGAATATTCTGCCCATGCCTCTGGGTGGTGAAATCATTGAACCCAGCCTCACCGTCGGGGAGATTATTGCTCAGGCCCACGCCAGAAACGCGCTGGTCATTGTGAACCATCCCTATACAGATTACGGCTACTTCAATAACCGGGAAATTGCTCCCGGTGGTTATGATGCGGATTTCGATCTGATTGAGCTGCAGCCAACCATGGATCTTTCCAAGGCAAAGAATACGGATACCCGTACCCTTGCCAAAGCCATGGAGCTGTGGACCGACCACCTTGCCGGTAAAAACAAGGCCTATTATCTGACCGGTGGTTCCGATTCCCACGATGTGGCTTCTCCCACCCTTTACTCCGGCATGATCCGTACCTATGCCAAAGTAGAAGGTGATTTTACACCGGCAAGCTACATAGAATCCGTTGCTAAGGGCAGGTCCTATGCGTCCATGGGGCCGCTGTTTTTCCCCAAGGGAATGGAATTCGGTGAGACCCTTACCATCAGGTCAGGTCAGACCCTTTCCCTGAAACTGGATGCTTTTGCCGTACATGGTCTGGAGAGTGTGGATCTCTACACCAGCGGGACGGAAATCGGCAGCCCCCTTTCTTCCAGAAAACTGGATGGAAGCAGAAACAGGGAAGCCCTTTCCTTTGACGTGAAACCCACCGCAGACACCTGGTATAATTTCATTGCAAAAGATGCTGCGGGCAGGGTTGCGGTCAGTAACCCCGTGTGGGTGCATGTAACACCCTGAGCGATGCGGTCAGGCAGATTCTGACGGGGTTTCGCCCTTCGGCTGGAAACGGCCGGGGGGCGAGTCTCTGCCCCCCGCCATCATACCTTTTTTGGTGATTTTCCGGAGGTGAAAGTGACAACGGTATCCGAACAGCCCAAGCAGAGGGTGATTCAGGAATATGTGCCGGGAAAACAGGTGACCCTGGCCCACGTAATTGCCAGTCCTCACAACAGTATCTACATGAAACTAGGGTTGGATGAGGAAGTGGGAGATGCCATCGGCATTCTTACCATCACCCCCAGTGAAGGTGTCATTATTGCCGCAGATATTGCCACCAAGGCCGCTTCTGTGGACATCGGTTTTCTGGACCGCTTTGGTGGCTCCCTTGTGATTGTGGGGGATGTGGCCAGCGTGGAAGCCTCCCTCGGGGCTGTTCTGGATTATTTTGACACTGTGCTTCGTTATGCTCTGGTCGAAATGACGCGGTCATGAGCGGTGTGGAAACCGGTAAAAAGATGTTGTTCATCGGAGAAAACGGAGCGGGTAAAACGGCCCTCATGGAAGCCCTCTCCGGCAAACGGTCTGCTACCCGGAGACCCATGGCCGTGGAATACTGCGGCCGTTTTGTGAATACGCCTGGGGAGTTTTTGGAGAACCGGCGTTTTTACCCTGCCATTATCACCACATCAGCAGACTGCGATGTGGTAGTCATGGTGCAGGATGCAACTCGAATTAACAGCCTTTTCCCTCCTCAGTTTGCCAGTCTTTTTACCCGTAGAGTGGTGGGAGTCGTATCAAAGGTGCAGATGGCGGGTGCCAATGCGGACAGAGCGATACGTTTTCTGAAAAGTGCGGGTGCCAGAGAAATCGTTCTCTGGAACAGTGATACGGGCGAGGGCCTGGAGAGACTGCAGGCCATGCTCCAGTAGTCAGCCTGCCGCAAGCCCACCGGATAATGTGTTTCCAGTTTTCTCCTGTATCTGCTCACGTCCTCCGCTTTGCACCATAAGGTACAGGCCACCGGGGTAGTGATACAACAGTTTGTGCCATCCGTTTCCGTTTCTTCTGATAATGGCATAGGAAACCCATGGCCCCGCAGTTTCGTATTATTGACAGGCGCAGGATTCTTTCTGCCAAGAATATGATGAAGACAGGGCTTGGCCCGCAGTCCCACAGTTCTGACCATAATCTGAGCCTGACAAAGGTATGTTCTTTCGGTTGACGATTTTTCGTAACACGGAAGAATGCCCTTTTTATTTCAAGTAGTTCAATGATTTTGAAAATCTTATGCATGCCGCACCTGCCCCCTTCCCTGCTGGCTGCTTTGCCTGCTGGGGCGGGAAGCCGACGGGGACGTATTGCCTGGATGAGCGGTCGATTATCTGCCTTGCTTCCAGAGCCGAATGGATACTGTATTACTCCCCTGATCGGATTTTTTTCTGCGACAGTTTCGTTTCCATTTTCTGAAGAAGCCGGGCAACATCTTCAATGGCATGCTGACTGAAAACATAAATATGGTTGGCTCGTAAAAGACTTGCTGTCACGCCTGCCCCCGCAATGGTTTTTCCGGAGAAGCTGCCATCGTAAATTCTGGTACTGCCGCAGGAAGGGCTTCCTTCGGTTAAAATGGCGATTCTTATTCCTTGCTTCAGGCAAAGATCCAGTGCCATTCGGGCAGCTGCTGTAAATAATGCGGTCATTCTGTTTCCGCTGGCATCCACGACATGGGCTGTGCCTTCCAGAACACGGCTGCCATCGCCTCCTCTGATTTCAGCGGGAGGGCGTGGGATGCTCATGCCGATATCTGCTTCCGGACATAGGGAAAGGATGCGTTTTTCAATCTTCCATTTCTCAAAAATGGGATCGGAAACCCCTAGGGAACTGCCGTTGTACCGAACTTTTTTCCCGAGAAGACAGCTGCTGACCAGTATTTGTTCCATACAATATTCCATGGTGTTGTGGGGGCACGGGAGGTCTTTTTTTTGATATCCGCCTTTGGCGTTTATTGTGTTCCCGGCAGTTTGTTGTGGGCTGTCAGATGGCTTCGGATTTTTTCCATGGATTCATTATAGGATACTCGGCTCTGCCATCCCAGTTCCTCCTTTGCCCGTTGGGTGGACACACTGTGGTCCATTCCCATGATGGCTGCGGAGATGCGGGAAATGGGGGGGCGTTTTCCCGTAAGACCGGACAGCCATTCCGCTGCACCACCCAGTTTCCATGCCAGGCCCACGGGGAGGCTGGCGGTGGTCGATTTCCCGATCCAGCCTGCAAGGGTCTGGATATAGGTTCTCCAGTCCGGTGAATCACCATCCATGAAATGGTAGGTTCGTCCCGCAGCTCTGGGAGAGAAGGCAGCCAGCAGGCTGCCTTCCACAAGATTATCAACGCTGATAAAGGCTCCGGGTGCCCTGCCTCCTGCTATGAGCGGTACGGGACCTTTCTGAAAGGCCTGCAGCACATCCCGTGTCCACAGGCTCTCCGGGCCAATGACATTGGCGGGCCGGATAATGGTTACGGGTATGCCGGAAGAATGGGATACCTGCCTGACAAGGATTTCTGCATCCAGCTTGGTGTCACTGTAGGGAATGCCCGTGCGAATGGCAGGGGCTTCTTCATCCAGACCGCGTGTGGGGCGACAGAAGCCCAGGGCTGCACAGGAAGAAAAGTAGACGAAGCGTTCGACCTTTTCTTCCATGCATGCTTCCAGGATATGACGGGTCCCTTCCACGGCCGTTTCATAAAAATCATTGTAGGAACCCCAGTCCGTAACCCTGGAAGCGAGGTGAAAGACGTGGGACACGTTCTTGGCCACTCCTTTGAGGGATTCAGGGCGGGTGATGTCTCCTGGGTATACTTCACATCTCGGAGCCGTCTGCTGGCGGGCTGGGCTGTGGGAACGGCTGAGTATGCGCACCTCGCAGCCCATTTTCAGAAGGGCGGTGCAGAGCTGGGATCCTATGAAACCGCTGGCACCGGTGACAAGAATTTTTTTCATTTTGGTCCTTTCATGGCTTGTCAGGGCGGCATTTCTTCAGGATGAAGCCGGAGGTATCAGGAAAACAGGCCTCAACCGCTTTTTCCCGGAAATCAAAAACCGCGTCCAGTCTTGTACGGATAAGGGGATGGAGAGGACGGCTGAAGGGATCCATGGGAAGGGCATAATGGATAGAGTCTTCCATGAGTATTCCCTTATCACAGGGGGTAAAGCGGTGCAGGTGATGCCAGAAACGGTAGGGACCGAACCGCTGCTCGTCCACAAAAAACACACCTTCCTGCACATGGGTGATCTCTGTGACCCAGGTCATGGGAATATTTGCGATGGCTTTGATACGGTAGTTCAGAATCTGGCCGGGAAACATGGCTTTTTCATGGCCGGAACGAATGGTAAAGTGCATCCATTCCGGTGTAATAGCCTGAAGATTGACGGGATCGGAGAAAAACGACCATATGGCGCTGTGCTTTCCGTAAAGAATCTGTTTTCTTTCAAGCCGGTGCAGGTGCATGGGAGACCAATCCTTTGCGGCGGACGAAGTCCAGAATATGATCAGCGCAGATATCAGGTTGTTCCATGGGAACAAAATGGCCGGCTTTGTCCACTACCACCAGTTCGCAGTCTTTCATGGAACGGGTGAGTCTTTCTGCAGCATCCTGTAGAAAAGTATCGGATTTTTTACCGCGAATGGCCAGAACGGGGCACTGAACGTTTTCCACATAGGTCCAGATATCCGCAGGAACGGATTCAAAAATCTGTGCTTCCAGTTCCGGGTCGCATTTGAGTATGGCCGTTTCCTCATCCACTTCCAGAAGGCCGCATTCAAGATAGGCATCCACAAAGGCGGGATCCCAGGTTTTAAAAATTCCCCGTCCGGCGGTAAAACGGGCAAAAGCTTCCTGTTTGCCCTGGAAGATGAATTTTCTGCGCCGTGCACCTTTGGCAAGCGGAAATTGTTTGATGAGGCCTGCCATGCGTAAAAAACGCATGAACAGGAGGTAGCGTCTGGGCAGTATCACGGGGTCCATGAGGATGATGCAGGAAAAAAGTTCCGGATGTCGCACGGCAGCAATGAGGGTGGTTACGGCACCGAGGGAGTGACCGATGCCTATGACAGGTGGAGGCATCAGGCTGGTAATGGTGTAGTGGAGGTCTTCGGCGAAGATTTTCCAGTGCCGGACGGGCATCGCAGTGGGAGAGGGGGAGCTGCCATGGCCCCGGATATCGCTTCCGATGATGTGCAGGTCTTTTGTCATTTTCCGGATCAGAGGATCATAGGTACCGGCACAGAAACCATTGGCATGGAGGAGGTGGGCGAAAGGCCCGTTACCTCCCCAGTCAATGTAGTGAAGAGGACCTTTATCCGGATGGTGTACATAACCTTCCTGAGGTGCAGGCTGTAGCATGAAGGATGCTCCTTGCTATGGGATCTGGGTACAATACAAAGTATAATAGCATAAGAAAGCCAGCCCTTCCGGTCAAGGCTTTCATTTCTCAGGGCCGCGCAGCCATGAAGGAATCATGGCACAGAAGGCAAAGGCGGCACCTGTCAGCATGGCAGCACGGAAGGACTGCATAAATATTTCAGTATGTTCCGGCCGGAAAGCGGCAAGGGAGACACCTCCACTGCGGGTGTCAAACACAAAATGGAAAACCGCTCCCGCCAGTGCCACGCCGAAAACCATACCAAGGTTTCGTGCCGATGCCACCACGGCTCCTGCCGTACCACGGTTCGCTGGCGGTACATGGCCCATGACCGTTGCAGAATTTGGAGAAACGAAAATGGAGGTACCGATGCCAACCAGCGCCAGACGCCATGCAATGTCTGTAACTGTGTGGGGGGCTGTCAGGTGAGCCAGACACACAAGGCCTGTTCCCATGACAAAAAGTCCGAAGGTGCAAAGAATCCTTGAACCCATGCGGTCCGAGAGAGTGCCGGATAGCGGAGAAAAGATGAGGAGGAAGACAAAGGGAATCATGAGCATTTTGCCCGTAAGGGCACTGGAGAACTCGGCGGCCAGCATGAGATAAAATGGCATGAGAAACACCATGAAAAAGAGGCTGCAGAAAAGCAGGAGGCCGCTGAGGGCTGGCAGGGCGAAAAGACGATTGCGAAACAGAGAGATATCCAGCATGGGAGATGGATTTTTCTTTTCTGCCTTCATAAAAAGAATGAAAAAGAGAGTACTTCCCCCAAGGGTAACGATAAACAGCGGAGAGAGAAATCCCCACCCGTATCCATGGGTAAGTGCCATCAGAAGGAGGCCAATGGCAAGGGCTGCGAAAAGGGTACCCTGCCAGTCAAAACTGTCAATCTGATGCTGCTTTTTGGATTCTCTGAGACACACTAGAACGAGGGCTGCTGCTGTAAGCCCTATGGGAACGTTTACGTAAAAGATCAGGCGCCAGGATCCGAAGGAAAGGAGAAAACCGCCTATGGCAGGACCTGCCGTGAGGCCACATGCCACCACGGCACCATTGAGCCCCAGCACTTTGCCGCGCTGGGCATCGGGAAAGGCGTCGACCAGAAGAGCGGGTGTGCAGGCCATGATCATGGCGGATCCCAGGCCCTGGAAAAGGCGGGCTCCTATCAGGCTGCCGATAGTGGGTGCCAGGGCACAGAAAAGGGATGCCAGAGTGAAAATAAAAAGACCTGTGGCATAGATACGCTTTCGTCCCAGAAGGTCGCCCAGTCTGCCGAAGGTCAGCAGAAAACAGGTGATGGTGAGCAGATAGATCATAACAACCCATTCGGTCATCGCCAGGCTGGACTCATAGTCTTTCAAAATGGTCGGCAGGGCAATATTGACGATACTGCTGTCCAGGGTAGACATGAAAACACCTATGGCCACAAGGAAAAATACCTGCCATGGGTGATTGCGGTATGAAGCGGTTTGCATTGTGGAAAATCCCGGCTGTAGGTTGCGTAAAAAAAATGGCGTCACAGGCTTGTGAAGTTCCATGTGAAGGTGGCATAATCTCAAGATTCCTGTTTTGTCAAATACGGATTTTCCGAAATGCATGGAATGGAAGGGATAATCATGGACAGAGTGGGGCCTGACAGGAGAGAGCAGGGGCTGTTTGCTGAAAAAAAGGATGTTCAGGCTTGAATCTGCGGGAAGCATGCTTATGATACCAAAGTTGCCCTTTCATATCCATAGAGTAATGGCCTTCACTGCAATCGTATTGTAGTGAAACACAAAATGATGCTCCCGTGAAAAACGAGTGCACGAAGAAATATTTCGGAAGTGCGCGTGCTGAAAGGCCTGCAGAAGCGCTTCGGGTTGAAGCCCTTCCGGAAAAGGCTGAGGAGGTTAACGGTATGCTGCGATGGGGATTTGGCCTTGCCGGAATCCTGCTGATTGTTCTCTGGGGTGTCATTCTGGGCCTGCAGGTGATGGGAAGTCAGAAAGATCCGAGGGCTATTCTGGAAACCGATGCCCATCAGAGTTCAGGACGGTATGTTCTGGTGTTTCCGGAAGAAGAAAAGGGAGTGCCGGGAGCTGTCGCTGCAGCGGATGTTTCGGAGAATCTGGTCTCCTCATCGGATTCGGAGAAGGAAAAAAGAGACGTTTTTGCGGCTGGCGACGGGGACCCGGGTGAACAGCCCGAAAGTGCAGCCATCGGATTTCCGGAGTCACTGGAAGAGGTTCAAAGCGATGTGGCTCTTCCTGTTACGATTGAGGCTGCAGGAAAAAATACGTTTCCATCCGTTACAGGTGCTGCCGCCGTAGAGAGAAAAAAAGAAGACTCTGCCGTACAGCCCCTTCTGAAAGAAATCCGGGTGGAGGAGGGGAAACAGACAGTCAGGATTCTAATTGATGCGGGAGCTTCCATCCATGACAGCAAAGCCTTTACTCTGGAAAAGCCAAGACGGATTGTTCTGGATCTGGCAGGCATGGGATCTCGTTTTAAGACAGAGCAGAGCCTGGATATTGCAAGCGAGGCTGTTATCCGCATCCGCCATTATTCTTCGGGAGAGAAAACCCGTGTGGTGCTGGATCTTCGGGAAGACTGGAAAGGATCTTTCCGTACGGAGGTCACGGGATTTGGCATGCATGTTCTGCTGGAAGATGGGCTCTTTTGAAAAATTATGTGCTTACCAGGTGACCGTGGTCAGCCCTGAGATCAGGTTCAGGCGGCGCATTATTCTGTATGCGCGTTTTTTTGCCGATCTTGTCAATGGATTTCCCCGCATTCTCACCGAATACCCTGAAGTACATTCTGTCTGCCATGGTAGGGATGCCGGCTGGATGGGACCGGACCTGCCATTGGAACATGGTGTCCGTATCACGGCAGTGTAGGGATATCTGTCACCCTTCTTTTTGCCCGATTGCTTCCATCTCCCTAGACAGAGGTACCACCTTGATGGGAGGCTGGCGGCTGAGTGGTCCATCTTAAAAGAATTTCCTGTCCAGAAGAAGATGGGAGAAATAGCCGAGAACAACGGCAAGGTAATAGGGGAGAGCCATCTGCCAGCTCTGATGGAAAATAAAAACAGGTGCGGCCAGTATGGGCAAGGGTATCAGGAGCATGGCCCACCATGAGTGGGTCCAACCCCTGTGATGGCCCAGGGCGGGCAGCATGGCGCAGAACCCCAGGATGGCAGCCCATTTATATTCTCCTTTCAAAATCAGAAAAAGATCAAAGAGAATGAGCAGTGTGTATACAAGATTCTGCCCCTTGGAGTCCGTATCCACATCCGGCGTCAGGGAGCCGATGAGGCAGAGTCCCATGAGAACCGCCATGGTTTCAGGAGAAGGACGGTAGATGCTCCAGAAAAAGAGAGCGGCAATACAGAGCAGGCCTGAAATGAAGCCGAAACTTACGTGAGCTTTATATCCGGGCATCAGGAATGGCCTCCAGCAGGGACGCAATGGCTGTAAAATAGGGTTTGAGTCCATAATAAAAAAGGGTGTTGTGGTCGGCTGTGGGAATGATGACCATGCTCAGGGGATGACCTGCGGCATGGTTTTTTAGTTTTTGAGCCTGTGCCAGAGGAATCACATGATCGTTCTCACCATGGATGATCAGGGTAGGCCCTCGGAAGGTTCGGACACCCTCAAGGTTGCCGAAATCCGCATCGTCAGGAATGCCAAGGGCTTTCATATCGGCTCCCAGAAGGCGTATCAGGGGCTGGGTGTCGGCAAATCCGGATTCAACAATGAGAGCGGCGGGTAGCTGGGGCCTCCTGGCCGCCGCATGAAGGACGGCGGCACTGCCCAGTGACCGCCCCATGAGGGCAATGGGTCTGTCCGGGTTTTCTTTGTGGAGGCTGTCCAGAATCCAGAGAGCATCTTCCTGCAGGCTGATGGCCGTGGGTTCTCCCTTGGATCGGCCGTATCCCCTGTAGTCCATGACCAGAAAATCCCAGCCGAGGGCCGTGAAAAAAGGAGCCAGCTCTCTGTATTCTGATGCAATTTCTCCGTTGCCGTGGAAAAAGAGAATAAGGGGCGCATTTTCTGTACCGCAGCTGTGGTGTTCACCGGAAAGACGAATGCCGTCGGGATGGACCATGTCTTTGTAGGAAACCGGTGGCAGGGGACGGGGAGCATCGTCTGGCCTTGGATGAAAAAGGACCCGTTGAACTGCCGGATGATTCAGAGCCGCAAGGACACGGTTATCGGTCATGATGCCTCCTTATTGGATGCCTGTGGCCGTTTATTCCTGCAGAACTTCCTGTTGCAGAATGGGTGATGAGGAACGGGTACTGTCATTTGTACCGGGCATGCCGCCACGGAGAGCGGCGTCCAGAGAGACCTGAAGCTGCTGGAATTTACGGTTGATGCGGTTTTCCATGGCTATTCTGTCATTCTCATTGCGTCGGGCCAGTGCATCGAGGTCTGATTTTCTGGCCATGCCTTCGGGACTTTCCTGGGCTTTTCGCAGGGCCTGCTGTTCCTGACGCAGGGCCTGTATTTCTTTTCTGGTGGCAGCTTCCTGTTCCTGAATATTTTTGCTGATCTGGGCCAGCAGAGTGGCCTGGCTTTCTCCCGCCTGCCGGAGCTCGTTATGGTCTTTTTTCAGGGAGGCAAGCTCCGTTGCCATTTTTCTGCGTTCACCCTGTTCTGTCTGGAGGCTGCGACTGGTCTGAGTGAGCTGGGTCTTCAGATTTTCTATGGCAGCGGCATCCGGGATTTCCCGGGCCTCCACAGATGCCAGTTTCCGGGTCAGTTCACTCCGGTCTTGTGTCTGTCGGTCTGCCAGCTGTTTTGTTTCATTCTGAAGGGTTTGCAGCATTCCTCGGGTGAGGGAGAGCCGCTCCGCAACTTCCTCCTGTTTGGCTTCCAGGGCAAAAAGCTGCTGGGAGAGGGGCTTGTTGCCGGAAAGAACCTCGGCCTGCCGGGTCTGGATCTCCTTGAGTTCCTGCCGGATTTTTGAGTAGGAAATGAAAAACAGCCCGCCGAGAAGCCCGGCAATAACCAGAATGGCCAGCGTCAGGCGGAAGGAAACCCCATCCATTCGTTTCTGGAGGCGTTCCATTTCAAAGGCGGTATCGTAGTGATCTCCCTGCATGGGCATGACACAGGCCTGTCCTTTCATGGCTGGTCAGAAGCGGCCGTTTGCTGCTGTCTGCCGCTTCTGACGGTGTTATTCCCACTCTATGGTAGCCGGTGGTTTGGAGCTGATATCATAGGCTACACGGTTGATTCCGCGCACTTCATTGATAATACGGCTGGAAACCTTTGCCAGAAATTCATGGGGCAGCCTTGCCCAGTCTGCTGTCATGGCATCCTTGCTGGTAACGGCACGGATGACGCAGGTGAACTCGTAGGTTCTGTGGTCACCCATCACACCCACGGTACGGATGGGGAGCAGTACCACAAAGCTCTGCCATAACTCCTTGTACAGACCGGCGGACCTCACTTCTTCCAGTAAAATGGCATCGGCATCCCGGAGGATGGCAAGACGTTCTTCCGTAATTTCTCCCAGAATCCGGATGGCGAGCCCCGGTCCGGGGAAGGGTTGCCTCCAGACCATGGCGTCGGGAATTCCCAGTTCCGTACCCAGAGCCCTTACCTCATCTTTGAAAAGATACTGCAGAGGCTCGATGAGCTTCAGGTTCATGGTTTCGGGAAGGCCTCCTACGTTGTGGTGGCTTTTAATAACCGCTGATGGCCCGCCAAAGGCAGATCTGGATTCAATAACGTCCGGGTACAGGGTTCCCTGCCCCAGAAAAGCTGCATTCTGGATTTTTTTGGCTTCCTCATCAAAGATTTCTATAAAAAGATTGCCAATGATTTTACGTTTTGCCTCCGGATCGGTCACTTTCTCAAGGGCTGCAAGAAATTGCCTGCCCGCATCCACAAAGCGGATATTCATCTGAAGGTTAGTTGTGAGTATTTCTTTCAGGGTTGTGGCTTCATCCTTGCGAAGGAGGCCATTGTCCACGAAGATACAGGTGAGCTGATCCCCTATGGCTTTATGGATCAGCACCGCAGCCACGGAAGAGTCCACTCCACCGGAGAGCCCCAGCACCACCTGCTGATCTTTGACCGTGCTTCTGATTTCTTCTATGGTTTCTCTGGCAAAGGAGGCCATGGTCCAGTTACGGGTGCACTGGCAGATGGAGAGGAAGTTGTCGATGATTTTTCGACCTTCGCAGGTATGTTCCACCTCGGGATGAAACTGTACGCCATATAAATGTTTTTCAGGATGGCGGCAGGCTGCAACGGGAGTATTGGCTGTGTCTGCAATGATCTCGAAACCATCGGGAATGCTTTTAATGGAGTCACCGTGGCTCATCCAGCAGCTGGTATCTTTGATGTCGGCAAAAAGATCTTGGGTGCAGTGCAGTTTCAGAGAAGCAAACCCGTATTCACGCTTCAGCGATTTTTCAACGGCACCGCCAAAGGTATGTACCATGAATTGCATGCCGTAGCAGATGCCAAGCACGGGGATGCCCATGTCGAAGATGGCAGGGTCTACTTTCGGGCTTCCTTCATCATAGATGCTGGCAGGTCCTCCGGAAAGAATGATGCCTTCCGGGTTGCATGCCCGGATGGTTTCCATGGAGACATTCGGGGGTTCGATTACGCAGTAAACGGAATGCTCCCTCACCCTGCGGGCAATGAGCTGGTTGAACTGAGAGCCGAAATCAATAATCAGAATCATGAATACTCCTCAATGTGGAGGGGGCTGGCTGCCATAAACATAAAAAGCTGGCCTTTTTTCTAACAAACGAACGGAAATTGCAAGCTGGAATCCTGCAGACCGGAAAGGCAGGGTACAGGGTGTGCATGAAGAATTGCGAAGCTTCCGGAAATATGGTAGAAACCCTTTGTCTTGTCAAGACCGTCCTCCCGAGGGAGGTCTGGGCAGATACCCTGAAAGATTTCCGGTATCTGCATGGTTTATACCGCAATTCTGGCCGGGTAATATGGAGAAGCTTCCTTGTCTGGGAAGCTTTTTTTGAGGGTGCTTGTCAGGCACTTTTGTTATTTTTATGAGAACTTGGTAAAGGAGTTTGCTATGCTGGATTGTTCCGATCTTCGTAAGGGCCTTAAGATAGAGTATGAGGGGGATCCGTACGTGGTCACCCAATTTGAGTTTGTGAAGCCCGGAAAGGGGCAGGCTCTTTATAAGTGCCGCCTGAAAAACATGGTTAACGGGAACCAGTTCGAAAGAACTTTCCGTTCCGGAGAAAAATTTAATAAAGCGGATCTGGAAGAGCGTACCATGGAATTTTCCTATATGGACGGTGAGAATTACTGCTTTATGAACACCTCAACCTTTGAGCAGGAATTCCTTACCCCGGATCAGGTTGCCGATGTTGTTGGTTTTTTAAAGGAAAATGTTGTGTGCAGTGTGCTTTTCTGGGGCAGCAGGGCCATTGGTGTGACTCTGCCCAACTTCATTGATCTTGTGGTTACCAAAGCGGAGCCATGGGTCAAGGGCGATACCGCATCCGGGAATTCAAAGCCAGCTGTTCTGGAAACCGGCGTAACGGTTCAGGTTCCTTCCTTTGTCGAGGAAGGTGAAAAAATTCGTATTGATACCCGTACCGGGCAATACTCAGAGCGTGTGAAAGAGTAAAGAAAAACAGGGCCGCCGTTGCGGCCCTGAGTATTTTGGGCTGGTATGGAGAAAAGAAAAGCGTTTTCCGGTGTATGGGCTTTTCCCATTGTTTACGTCTGTGCTTCCGGGATTCTTTATCGCTTCAGCAGGTAAGGTGCTTGCCATGTTCCGATTTCACAGAATACTTCTAGTCGATGATGATCCGGCTCTGCGGCGCTTGTTGCACCGCATGCTGACTCAGGAAGGGTATGCATGCTGTACCGCCGCCAATGCCACCGAGGCCATGGCAGAAGTGGCGGAAGAGGTTCCGGATCTTGTTATTTCGGATATCACCATGCCGGGCATGGATGGTATCGGTCTGATGAAGATGCTGCGTCATCACCATCCCGAGCTTGATGTGATGATGATGACGGGTATGTCGGAAAAGTATAATTATGCAGATATTATCGAAGCCGGTGCCTCGGATTATGTGTGCAAGCCCTTTGACCGAAGGGAGATTCTGGCACGGATTCATCGTGTGGAGCGTGAACGGAAAGCCTTGAAGAGTTTGCGTGAGATGAATGCTTCCCTTGAGCGTATGGTTTCCGTTTCCGGTACGCTTGCAGCCAGGGCGGAGGCCGCATCCAGAGCGAAAAGTGAGTTTCTGGCGGGTATCAGCCATGAAATCCGTACTCCTCTCAATGGGCTGATCGGTTTTACGGATTTGCTTCTCGATACCCGCCTGGACGAGGAGCAGCAGGAATTTCTGGGAATCATCCGTTCCAGCAGCGAGACCCTTCTGCAGCTTCTGAACGATATCCTGGATTTTTCCCGCATCGAGGCGGGCCAGATGATCATGGAAGAGATTCCTTATGATCTTGAGCTTTTGTGCTTTGATGCCATGGAGGTGCTGCGTAGCCGCATGGATGCGCAAAAGGTTACCCTTATATCCCACTTTGATGACCTGGTGCCCGATCGTGTTGTGGGGGATCCTCAGAAACTCCGGCAGGTACTGATCAACCTTCTTTCCAATGCGGTGAAGTTTACGGAAGAAGGTGAGATTGTTCTTTCCGTATGCATTGTTGAAGAAAAGGAGGGAAGACTCTCTCTCCGTTTCCGTGTGAAGGATACGGGTATAGGCATTCCGCCCGGGCAGGAAGAGGCTATTTTCGGTGCTTTCAGACAGGCAGAAGGTACCTGTACCCGTAGGTACGGTGGCTCAGGGCTCGGTCTTGCCATTTGCCGGAAGCTCGTGGAGATGATGGGAGGAAACATTGCTGCGGAGAACAATCCGGAAAAGGGCAGCACTTTCACCTTCACCATCAACGCCTCCCGTGACCGGGAAGTTCTGGTGACAAAGCAGGGCTCCAGCCTTGATCTTCGGGGCTACAGCATTTTTCTGGTGGACGGGCATCCCATGCAGGCGGAGATATCTGCCCAGTATCTCAAAACTTCCGGAGCTTCCGTTGCCGTTTTTCGGAGTGGAGAGGAAGTCCCCCTTCAACCCGTGCCGGATCTGCTGGTGGTTTCCATCGATAATCCGGATAAGGGGCTGGAAGGCATGGGCATCAGGCTGCGGGGTGTTCCGGTTCTGGCCCTTTCCCGTCCTGTTCCCGGCAGTGCCGGTTTGTGCCGTAAATCCGGGTTTGCCGGATATCTGACAAGACCTGTTTCCCGTACTTTTCTCATTGAGATGGCGGCCCGCTTACTCGGTGAAGGCGGTGACGGAGAAATGCTGACCCGTCACCGTCTCCGGGAAGTCCGGAAAAAGAAATTCCGCATGCTGGTGGGCGAATTCGGACCGGGCGATGTTCTTGATTCCATGGTAGTTTCGTCCGGTTACAGAAGGCAGCAGGTTACGGATCCTTCCGCTCTTCTGGCGGCCTATGTGGCTGAAGAAGGGCATTTTGACGGGATTCTTATCTGGTTTTCCAGTGAAATGAGTTCTCACCTGATATCCCGGATCCGTCATTGGGAGCAGCTGGCAGGAAAGCCACCTGTTCCGGTTTTCATCGTATTTCCCGGTGGAAAAGGGGATGCCTTACCGGAAAAGGATGGAGATTCGATTTTTTGTACGGAGATGGAGGCTTTGCGCAGAGGCGGGCTCGATGCCTTTGTTCAGTCCTGTATCCTTTCCGGCCGTCCTGAAGTAAGGCAGGCTAAGGGCTTCGACAGAAAGAAGTCTTAGCCCTTCTGTTCTTTGTTTGTCAAAAACTGTCATCAGCCTTACAATCCATTCATTTTGGCGCATGCACGGCATGACTGTGGTACTGGGTGTTTGTCAAAAAAAGTCTTTTCAATGGCAGGGGCTTCCAGCAGGCGGCGTCTGCCCTCGCTGCAGTTGTCTATGCCTTTATAAAGATCTTCATGAAAATCCCTCCGGACCTGAAATGCCTCCCGGAATTGGCCGTAAAGGGTGTGATTCCATAGGGTATCAAATTCTTCTTCAAAAAGATTTCCCATGAT
Organism: Desulfobotulus pelophilus; assembly: GCF_026155325.1. NCBI lineage: Bacteria > Pseudomonadati > Thermodesulfobacteriota > Desulfobacteria > Desulfobacterales > Desulfobacteraceae > Desulfobotulus > Desulfobotulus pelophilus. The sequence continues at coordinate 81,951 of NZ_JAPFPW010000004.1, forward strand.
CGCAAAGGGCGGATGCCCTGAACATCCAGGTTTCAGCGGTAGCTGAAGAAAGATGCAGGGGCTGACGGAACCATCTGCTCCAACGAAGACGCACTGGAGGGGATCATTGGCGCAGACGGCTTGCTCCACAGGCTGAACCCTGGCGCTGATATAGTTCTGAGCCTTTCGGATGGAAGTCCAGAGGGCGCGGAGACCGGCCCATTTTGTGCCGAGTCCGGGCCGGACATACTGGCGCTCATGGTCGGGTGTAGGCAGATAGGTCGCATTGATGGCAAGGCAGTCATCCATCTTGTATTCCCGGGCCATGGCGACCACCGCGGCCAATTCATGGATATTTTTGTCCTGTTGCAGAAAGCTCAGGGTAAGCTGGCAGGCGGCTCCGGATTCTTTCGCCAGTTCCCTGAAACGACGTATGTTTTTCATGATGGCTGAAAGATCCGAAGGAGGTCGCAGGGCTGCATGGGTTTCCTGTGTGGCTCCGCTTACGGAAACCGTGAGCTGGGAAAGTCCGGCTGTGAGGAGGTTCCTGCTTCGTTTTTCATCCAGAAGGGATCCGTTGGTGGTAAGGGCACAGCGGGTTCCTGTCTGTTGGATAGCTTCCACTATGGCAGCGATGCTGGGATGGCAGAGAGGTTCACCCCATCCCTGGATCTGTACCATTTCTGCCCTGGCAGCCAGTGGCAGTATGCGGTGCAGCTGGTCCATGGGTAAATGGCGGTTTTCCCAGTGTTGTGCAAACGCCGTGCGAGGGCAGGTGGGGCATCGGAGGGTGCAGCAGGTACTGGGTTCAATTTGCAGAACAAGAAAGTCTTTCATGGCTCAGGCCATCCCTTCCATAAGCGCCCTTGCATTTTTCCCCAGAACGCTGTGGTTGTATCCTCCTTCGAGCAGGGCGAACAGCCCGGCATGGCAGCGTTGTGCGGCTTCCTTTGCCCATTGTCCCATGACAAAATAATCTTCTGTTTCCAGAAGTCCCCCCCAGTCTTTCTTGTGATGGTCGAATCCTGCTGATATGCCGATGATATCCGCTTCTACTTCTGCCAGACGGGTTGTCACATCATGGAGATAGTCCTTGCGGTTGCGGTCCATGGGATTGTGCAGGCTGACCCATGGAAGGGGACCGAGGATGTTGGTGGTGCCATCTCCGAAGTGAAGATCGAAGTCCAGCACATGGGCCCTTTCAATCAGTCCTTCGGCCTTCATGGCCAGCATGGCCACGGCCATGTTGGAAAAATAGCAGAAACCCCAGCAGCTGTCCCTTGATGCATGATGGCCGGGTGGCCGTATGAGACCGAAAACCGGTTCCCGAAAACTCATGCGGGCCGTAAGAATGGCGGCACCGGCTGCCAGGGCTGCTATTTCAAAGACTCCTTCTGCCCGTACTTCATTGAGGAGATCCGGGCTGTGGGCCCGGAGAAGTTCTGCCTCCGTGGCGGGTTCCGGTGAAATAAAAACGGCCATGTCTTCAATCTCCTGCACAATGGCCTGCATGCGTCCGGCTTCTGCGGCAGGATCTCTGGAATACACTTCATAAAAAGCGGGGTCGAAGACTACTTTCATGGGAAAACCTCCCTGAAGTCGGCGTTGAATGCCATTGTCTGCCTGAGGGCTGGTGATCGTATTCTCTAGGGACGGACGACGCCTTACTGTAGCACGGGATCTTGCCTGTGCAAACAAGGTCTGATTTTTTTGGGGGGTATATTGGTTTCTGAACTATATGGTATTTCAGCCATGGTGAGCTGAATTCGGAAAAAGGCAGTCCTTGGTTGCAGGTACAGGACTTGCTTCTGCCAGCCGTCTGGCATTCAACCGGATCTTTGGCTGCTAACCGCCTGAAAAATTATGCTAAATTTATGATCAGAATGGATGGGCAAGGGTCGCTGTATCGAACTGCTGATCTGATATGGGGAAGGGATATGACTCTTGCTTTATCTGGTAAAAGAGTCTAGTAAGCAGCATAGGGTATACCCCTATAGGCTATTAATGCGGAAACGGGAGATTGTCCATGGGATTGTGCGGAACAGATCAGGATAAAGAGCGTCTTATCAAAAGACTGGGCAGAATTGAAGGCCAGGTGAGGGGGCTTTGCGCCATGGTGGAACAGGACAGAGACTGCATTGATGTACTTAGGCAGATCAACTCCGTTTCCGGTGCACTCCGGGGTGTATGGATACAGGTTATCGGAGATCACCTGAAAGGTTGCATAGCTAAGGCGGCTCTTGAACATGATGAGGAACTGATTGATGAGCTTATGGAACATTTGCAAAAAATCCGGTGAGAGTCAGCCTGTCTTTATTCTACTGTAACGTACAGGAGCAAAATTTATGATAGGACGTTTTGCCAGACTGGGTGTTTACGAGGACTTGCTGCAGAGCAAAGATTTCATGAAGTTGGGGATGGGAGCTTTGCTGGCCTTTGCCGGTTTTCTTCTGTCTGAATTCATGCCGGAGTACCCTGTAGTGGCTCAGGGCCTTATTCTGATTTCCGTTGCCATCAATGGGCTGCCCGTCATTGCCGGTGCCGTAAAAGGGCTGATGGAAAAGAAGGTGAATGTGGATGAGCTGGTGTCTCTTGCCATTCTTGCCTGTCTTGTGAGCGGAGAATTTCTGACGGCCGCAGTTGTCAGCTGCATCATGGTGCTGGGTAGTCTGGTGGAAGAGATGACAGCAGCTTCTGCCCGCAGATCCATACAGGCCCTGGTGAAGGTGTCTCCCCTTCATGCCACCGTAGTGAGGGGAAATCACGAAGAGCGGGTACCCGTTGAGAGTGTACGGGCAGGAGACCATCTGATCATCCGTCCGGGCGAGCAGATACCCGTGGATGGCCTTGTTATCCGTGGGCTTTCAGCTGTGGATCAGTCTGTTATAACCGGAGAAGCCATTCCCGTGGAAAAGAAAGCGGATGATTTCCTCTATGCCGGTACCATGAATCAGAATGGCGTTTTGTGGATGCGGACGGAAAAGGTGGGACAGGATACTACTCTGGGGCAGGTGATCCGCCTTGTGGAGAAAGCGGAAGCGGCCCGCCCGGAAACCGTTCCTTTTATTGACCGGTTTGCGCGGTATTTTACTCCCCTTGTTCTGCTTTGTGCCATCGCCGCATGGGTAATAACCGGTGACGCTACAAGAGCTGTGGCTGTACTCATTGTCGGATGCCCCTGTGCGTTAATTCTGGCTGTTCCGACGGCTACGGTTGCGGCCATCGGCCGGGCGGCACGGGCGGGGATTCTGGTGAAAGACGGGGTGCATATGGAGGCTGTGGGACGGGTTGACATCCTTGTTTTTGATAAAACGGGCACCCTTACGGAAGGACGGCCCAGGGTGAAGACCCTTATCACTGCAGAGGGCGTGGCACCGGAGCACCTGCTGCAGATGGCCGCCAGTGTGGAGAACCATGCCAGCCATCCTCTGGCAGGGGCTGTGCTCAGGGCTGCAGAGGAAGCAGGAATTATTGTCAGCCCTGCTGACAACCCGGGAATGGTTCCGGGACTTGGCGTGCAGGGTCAGGTGGATGGTGTTCTTGTGGAGGTGGGAAGTGCCGGTTTTTGTGGTGGTATGTCGGCTGTGCCGGAAGGACTGAAGGGCCCACTGGAAGCCGCCATGCAGGAAGGCAGCACGCCTCTCATGGTGTGGAAGGAAAAAAAGGCACTGGGGATGATCTGTGTGGCAGACCGTGTCCGGCATGGGGTGGCAGAAACCATTACAGAGTTGAAAGAGGCAGGAATTCAGCATATTGCCGTATTATCCGGAGATCATGCCGCATCCGTTGAAAGGGTTGGAAAGGAGACGGGGATCCGTATATTGTGGTCCGGTTTGAAGCCTGAAGAAAAGCTGGAGCAGATTCTTACCCTGAAAGGCGAAAAAGGAAGGGTTGTTTTTGTGGGAGACGGTATCAATGATGCTCCGGCTCTGGCAGCAGCGGATACGGGCATTGCCATGGGCGCCATGGGAACGGAAGTGGCATTGGAAACGGCAGATATTGCTTTGATGGGGGATGATATCTCACGGCTGCCTTTTCTTATTCACCTGAGCCGCAGGATGATGGGAGTGATCCGGTTTAATATCGCTTTTGCCCTTATATTTAATATCCTTGCTGTTTTCGCCAGTGGTGCTGGCTTGATCACACCCATCATGGGGGCAGTGGTACATAATGTCGGTTCCGTGCTGGTGGTGCTTTCATCCGCCAGTCTGGGTTTTCTGGCGGAGAAAAAGGGAAACACATTCAGGGGCTCATCCTTTCCTAACAGAAAGCCTGTATAAATGGTTTGGAAGCCTTGTTTCATTTACGAAAGGAGACCTGTTATGTCCGAACATAAGAAACTGGTAATTTTTCTCTGCAATGGTAACACCATTCGCAGTCAGATGGCCGAAGGCCTGCTCAACCATATGGGGGGTGACCGTTTTACGGCCGTCAGTGCGGGTGTGGAACCCGGCGAAAGGGTTCATCCCATGGCCATTGCCGTACTGGCGGAAGAAGGTATGGATATCAGCAGCCATCAGCCTAAAGGTATCGGTGTGTATCTGGGGAAGGAGGCTGTTCTGCATATGATTACCGTATGCGATAAGGCGCAGCAGTCCTGTCCCCGTGTTTGGCCGGGGCTGCCCGAAGGCAACCGTCACCACTGGATGCTGGATAATCCTTCCGGGGCGGAAGGTTCCGAGGAGGAAAAACTGGCTGCCTTCAGAAAAGTGAGGGACGACCTGAAGGCAAAAATCCGGGACTGGCTCAGAAAAGTCTGAATTCTGCGTCAGGCTTCCCGTTGGATAGAAGATCTTTCCTTCCCGTTAGTTATGAAAGAGGTTGTCCCGGCCCCTGCCATCCTGAGGCAGGGGCCGAAGGAGAATGATTGCGGGGGATTCACTGGGAGCAGGAGTTTGGCTGTTCTGGTGGAACCATAGCGGATCAGCCCTAAGAAAGGGCCATCATTCCTCCCCTTTTTTCCCTGAGCTGCTGGGCTTCAAAGCTGAAAATGGCATCCGGAACAGCCAGCAGGCGGGGAATGCCTATGGGTTCTCCCGTCAGGCTGCAATAGCCGTAATCCCCTTCTTCAAGAAGGCGCAGCGCTTCGGTGTTTCTGTCCAGTACTTCCCGGAATCGGACCTGAACCCGTAGTTGCTGCTCCCTCCATATTTCCGATACGCTTCGATCCACCATATCGGATACCTGCAGAAAATCCGTTTCCCGGATTTCTCTCAGCTGCCTGCGGGCCTCCTGCACCAGTGCTTCCCTCTGTTCCAGAAGACGTTTTCGGAACCATGCCTTCTGTTTCCCGTTCATGTAGGGTTCTTTTTCATGGGGCTGATAGGTTTCCAGGGTAATCATGGATAGGGCCATCGTCATACTCCTTTTCTGATGTTGACTCTTCTGATTCCACTGCCTGCAGGATAGGGCGGCTCTGTTGGAGGAAGATGAGGCCTCCGTTAAAAAATCGTCATTTGCTTGCTTTTTTATGGGAAAGCCGGTTCAGACGGGTGGCGTGGTTTCTGTTGCCCGGATTCTGTGTCCCCGTTCATCAGCCCAAAGAGTCTCGGAGGGCTTGCGGCAGGGGAGGAAAGGGACTAAGGGAGAAGGGTGGGAGGGCATGCAGTTCCAGGGCCCTGCTTCCCTTTTTTTGTATAAAAGGAAGATGGCGATGGAGGGTGGTTATGGCTGAGTTCCTGCTTCGATGGCTTGTGAATCTGAGTCTTCTGTTCAGTCCTTTTTTTCTGGTGCAAGGCTGGTGGCTCTGCCGTACCATTCCACGCTTACCCGAAGCTGACGGGCCGGTCAGGGGCCGGGTACCGGGCCGGGCACCGGGTTTTCATATCCTGCTCATTGGAGAATCCACCGCTGCTGGTGTGGGAGCAGCAAGCCAGAAAGAAGCCCTTGCCGGTCAGCTGGCCAAGGCTTCTGCGGAGCGTGCGGGTTGTGAAGTCTTCTGGCAGGTTCTCGGCCGGAACGGTCTGACTGCAAGGGATGCCTGTACTTTGGTGGCAGGAAGCAGAGTCTTCTTTTCCCCGGATGTGGTGGTTCTGGTTCTGGGGGTGAATGATGTGGTGCGGATGAGAAGTGCCTCTGTCTGGCGCAAGGACCTCCGTGCTCTGATCTCTCTTTTGCGCAGAAGATGGGAAGCTGTTCCTGTGGTGCTGGCAGGGGTCCCGCCAGTGGGCCTTTTCCCGGCCCTTCCCCAGCCATTGAGGGAAATTCTGGGGTTGCGTGGCCGGATGCTTGATGCGGTCAGTCGGAGTCTGGCGGAAAAGAGTTCGGGTGTGAGCCATGCCGCTGGCCCCGTTGGCGTCCATCCCGAACCGGAGTTTTTTTGCAGCGACGGCTTCCATCCTTCTCCGGTGGGATATGCGATCTGGGGGCGGTATCTTGCAGAAGTACTGGTGCCTGAAATCTGCATGGATCAGTGATGTAATCAGGAGCCCTATCCCCGATGCTTCTCCGAATGGGTTGTTTATGGCCAGCGGTGAAGAAGCAGAATATCTGGATTGTTGACCGAGAGATAAAAAGGCCATGGATGTTTTGTTTCATGGCCGATCATTGCAGAAGAAGGAGGAAACTGGTTTGGAAAAGCAGGCAATGCAGTATGGTCTTGATGAGTGGCCCCCTCCGGCCCGGATGCTGGTTTTTGGATTGCAGTGGCTGGCTGTCACCATAGTTACCGTAATCATTATCGGCAAGGTGGTGGCCGGTCTGCAGTACAGCGATCCCGGCCAGCAGTTGCTGTATATGCAGAAACTGTTTTTTGTTATGGGAGCGGCTTTGTTGTTTCAGATTCTGTGGGGGCACCGAATGCCTCTGATCACCGGACCAGCAACGGTTCTGCTGGTGGCGATTCTGGCGGGTTCAGACAGCTCCGTGGATGCCATCTATACGTCCATTGCTGCAGGTGGAGCCTTTCTGGTGCTCCTGAGTATTACGGGCCTTTTTTCGCGTATGGCAGGGCTGTTTACCCCAAGGGTGGTGGCAGCCATTCTCATTCTTATTGCCCTTACCATTACGCCCACCATTCTGAACCTCCTTCTTATGGGTGCATCTCAGGAAAATATTCTGACTCACCTTGGCTTTGCCCTTATTTTTTTTGTGACCATGGTCCTGGCGGACAGGCTTTTGCCCGGTATCTGGAAGTCAACCATGATGGTCTGGGCCATAGTTGGGGGAAGCTTTCTCTGTCTGTTGCTGCTTCCCCCTGATAACTGGCGCCGTGCGGGGGATGCCGGTGTGGTTGCCCCTTTTTTTTCCGGGTTTACTACCAGCCCTGTCTGGGAACCCGGCCTGCTTATCTCCTTTGTGATCTGTTTTATTGCCCTTTCCATCAACGACCTGGGTTCCATTCGCGCACTGGGACAGATTATCCGGCCGCCAGCCATGGAAAGGCGGGTGAGTGCTGGTATCACCCTGAGTGGTTTTGCCAATATGGTGGCAGGTTTTTTCGGAGTGATCGGACCGGTGAATTTTTCCATGAGTGTGGGGATTGTTGCCGCCAATGGAAATGCCTCCCGCTTTACCATGATCCCCACCAGTATGGGGATGATGACCATGGCCTTTTTCCCCGCCGTGGTGGCCTTCACGTGGAATGTACCGGCTCTTGTGGTGGGGACCCTCCTCCTTTATATCATGTGTGCCCAAATGGCCGCTGGCCTTATGGTGGCCTTTGGTAACGGGGAATTTTCCTTTCAGGATGGTCTGACCCTGGGAATTCCCATGATGCTCGGCATTCTTGTTTCTTATATGCCGCCGGAAGTCAGGGTGGCGCTGCCTCCCCTTCTGGTACCCATTCTGGGTAATGGTTTTGTGGTGGGGGTTTTCGCAGCGCTGTCTCTGGAACATATTGTTTTTCGTAGAAGCAGGAGGGAAAAGGCAGAGGAAGAGGTGCTTTCTCAACACTGAAAGGTCAGGGTTTTTAACGGCCACTTTATATCTCATTACATCTTATCTGCTCTCATCATTATGAAGAGACTTGTACCCATCGGCAAAGCCTCAGAAGTTTTAGGAATATCTTCCCTACCTTGAGAAGATGGGAGGCTGAAGGCCGCATATCGCCGGAGAGAACCCGTTCACAGTACGGTGAGTTCCGCCGGATCGTAAAGCCTGTGGAGAGGAAGGCTCTGGCCCTTGCCACAAGGCAAGAGTGAAACCAGCCTCCGGGAAGCAGGAAGTCCGCACCAAAGCTACCTGTGAGTAGATTTGGGCAGGTCTGGCAGAACGCTATTTTGTTTTGATCCGGCTCGGCGCCGGTATTGGCATGATGTTTTTAAATGTAAAGATATTGTTGAGGTGTAAATATTTTTTGGTTTATATTAGCAGCTGTTTCGAACTGATAATATATATAGCGGAAGGGAGGCAGGTATGGACCGTTTCGCAAGCATTGCCTCATTCAGAGATCTGCCACTGGCAGAGCTTGCAAAGGCAAAACTGGAATCCGAAGGGCTTTATTGCCACCTTCTGAACAGGCACCATGTGGGAATGAACTGGCTTTATTCCGAGGCCATTGGAGGTGTGCAGCTCCAGGTGAGAAGTGAGGATATAAAACTGGCAGAAAGTATTCTGGCAAGGGATGAGTCCGGTCTTCTGGAGGAAGGGGCGCTGGATTTTCCGGCAGCTGAAAACATTATGGTTTGTATTGCCTGCGGAGCAGGGGATCTGGAGGCCATTCAATATACAAGGCTTTCCGGAGCACTGATGCTTCTCACCCATATGCCCCTGTTGTTCTGGGGAAAGGGATATCGGTGCAGGAAATGTGGTAAAAAGCAGAAGTAGTACGGAATTTCTTCAGGAAAGAATGAAATTTTTTTCCTGGCAGTACCTCCTGTCTGTTTTCTGCCACTTTTGCCTGCGTTGATGCCGGGGAAAGCGGTTCCCCCATTCCGGCTGGAGCCGGTCCCCGGGGACAGGAACAGACCTCCGCTTGCGCCTGTTCAGCCGGGTTAGGGACAGATTCCTGCCATATTCGCAGTTTTCAGGGTACTGCCATCCGATGTGCTTTTTCAGCATACCGCAGGTTCCAGATTCCTTTCACAAATTTTTAACACGTTTCTCATCTTGTCTGCTCCTTGATTGCCTAAATGTCCGCAGAGCTTTTTCTGTAATGGCCTATTATAAGGAGAAGGAATGCGGATAGCAGGTAAAATTCAGCTTCTTGCGGGAAGCGTACTGGTGCTTTGTCTTGGAATTGCCGGAGGGTTGGCTTTTCACGGGCTGTATTCACTGGAAGCCATGTCGCTGAATGCCATGGAACGGCAGCTTATGGAAGAGCGGCAGCGTCAGCTGGAAGATCTTACATCGGCGGCTGCCCATATAGTATCCTCGGCCAATTTTTATACGGATGCGGTGAATGCCCTTTCCGCGATGCGTTTTGGCACACAGCAGGATGATGGTTTCTGGGTCATGGATACGGCGGGTATGCTTTACGTATCGGCGGTTTTTCCGGAGCTTGCCGGTACAATGCAGAAGGGGCATTTTGAGGATAGCGATGGCCGTTTTCTGGTGGATGAGATTCTGGAGGCAGCGACCACGGCGGAAGCCGGTTTTCTTTCTTTTTCCTTTGAAAAGAACGGGCATACTGCGGAAAGGCTGCTGGCCTACCGGGTGGTGCCGGAGTGGGAGTGGATTGTATGTGCGGATCTCTGGATGGATGATGTTACACAGCATCTGGATGCCCGGCGTATGGAGTATGCTGATGCCGTTTTACGGACAGGAAAGTCCATGGCTGGAGCAGGCCTTGTTCTGGGCATAACGCTTTTTATTTTTGTACGATGGATGACGGGCCGTATTTTTGGTCCTCTCCGGGAAACGGCATACCGTTTCCGTGAAATTGCCGAAGGCGGTGGCGATCTTACGGCCAGTGTACGGATCTGGACCCGTGATGAAGTTGGACGTATGGCAAAGGCTTTCAATGCCTTTCTCGCCATGCTGCGAAACATGGTGGGAGAAATCGGGCAGACGGCAGAAGCCATTCGCAGGGAAGGACAGGGCTTTACCCTTGTGGGCCGGAAGCTTGGGGAAACCTCTCTGGCCGTGGAAAAAGGTATCGGTGGTGTGGAAAAAGAGATGGGGCATTTGGAAGAGGAAATGGCTTCTGTAGGAAAGGCCATTCTTGCCGTGGAATCGGATACTTGCAAAGTTCGTGATATTGCTGAAAACCTGAAAGAAGCAGTGGGGCTTGTGGCTGTTCAAAGTACAAGCCTTCTGGACACGACAAAAACAAGCCTTGTCCGTTCGGAAGCAGCCAGCCGGTGCATGCAGAGGCTGCGAGGAGCCGCTGCCCATATTCACCGTGTGGTGGATCTGATTACGGATATAGCGGATCAGACCCAGTTGCTGGCTTTGAATGCCACCATAGAATCCGCGAGAGCTGGAGTAGCAGGCAGGGGTTTTGCTGTTGTGGCTTCAGAGATCAAAGAACTTTCCAGAAAGACATCCGCTGCCACGGAAGAAATACGGGGCAGGCTCAGTGAAATTTACAGCAGTGCCGGTGAGGCGGGAGAAAAAATTGGCGGCATCGTGGATGTGGCGCAGGAACTGGAAGGCAGGATGCGGTCCATGGCCGAGGATATGCAGAGGCGTCAGCATCAGGCAGCGGATCTTACGGCAGCCATGGCAGGTATTGGATGCGGGGTGGACAGGGTACGGAACAGCGTTGGTATAACTCTTGAAAATACAGGTAAAATGGCAGAAGAGGTGGAAGGGCTCCGCCATACCGCAGCCCTTCTTCAAAAAAACAGTGATGAGGTGGGTAGTGCTGTCACCATTCTTGAAACCCTTTCTCGGGATCTGGGGAAAAGGATGGGGCGGTTTGTGGTGGGTTGATGGCGGGTGCGTTTTTTCCGGTAAGAAAGGGACTGCCGCCTTTCCAGAGGGTGGTGTACTGGCCCAGCCCCTTTTTTTCTCCGGCGCTTTTCCGATGGCCGTGCGGAGTGCTTCCGGTTGCTGCTGTGCTTCAGCGGACTGTCCCTTTGCCTGCCTGCTATACATCGTCTGGCCATCCCTGATGGGAAGGTGATAAAAGTCTTCATGATTCGACGGGTGCCGCACGATTCAAATACAGAACAGGGCTGTCTTTGATTTTCACGAAACAGGTACAGGCATCTGCCCTGTGGCTGAAATCAGGCAGCAGATCACCCAAACTTCCGGTGAAACCTTGCTCCATATCCCTTAAGAGAATGCTATGCCCGCCGTGGGCAACCCTTTCCGCCACCTGCAGTTTAGACATTCCAGGATCTGACAAAGTAAAATAAACCAGCCTGACCTGCCGCAGACCATCTGTCAGCGCCAGACAGGCGCGTATGGCGAAGGTGGTTTCAAGGCCGGAATCTGTACATTTTTGGATACATGCCTCAATCTGTCTTACAAAAATCCTGCTGGCGGACAGCCGTGTCCGTTCCGGCGCTGAGATGGAAAGCCTGCCAGCAATGAGATTCGTATTCACAAACGGCCTGTCTCACCGGTTCTCTTTTTTTTGAGTATCGGCAGAATCTGCAAATCATTCAAAAGAACAAATCGTTTGATCTGTCGGGCCGGAAGGGCTAATAAAAAAACATTGTTTTTTTAAGTGGTCGTTTTTCAGCCAGATTGTTTATAATTCAGAAGGCTGCATGTACGGCTGTTATTTATCATCCATAGGTAAAGCCGTTGGTAATCATGGCTGGGAACGAATTCAAGGGGCAAAAAATGAAAGAACAATCAGGTGAATACAGGCCTATTACCCGTCATAAGAAACAGCATGGCCGCTGGCTGCTGTTTCTTATGATTCTGCCCTTCCTGCTGACTCTGTCTTCCTGCAGCAGCGGTGCCAAACCAGCCGATCCCGATGTCCGGGTATCCCTGCGTACCAGTGAAAAGGATGGCGAACCAAAAATATCCATTCAAAAAGATGCCCTGAACCGGGAATTTCTTTTTCAGGGCAACAGCGTGACCCTGAATCAGGCGGGTTACTTCAATGGGTTGAAAAGTCGTATTGTGACTTTTCAGCAAAAAGGAACAAGTCTGTTTCTTCTGGAATCTCCCAAAGGACACACCGTCACTCCAGACAACCCCTTTGCCCTTATTCTTGCAGAATTTCCCATTCTCGAGGATGAAGGCGGCTGGATTACCTTTGATTTTAATGCGGGCATGTCCAAAATTTTTATGACCGAGGAAATGTATGCTTCGGATTTTTATGGTGAAGACTATCAACCTTCCTTTAAAACGGCTCCGGTGCGACATAGCTTTCTTAACGGTGCGGATGTAAGACATCTGAACCGTCTGGCCGTTCATCAGGCAGCTCAGGTGGAAGATGAGGATGGCAGCATCATTCATGCGGAAGTGCATTACTACCTTTCCCCTTACAGGCCGGATCCGGATTTTGAGCCCACACCCTCACCGGGTTTTGCCCATGCAGGGTATTTTGAGGTAATGCCCCAGCTGAAGGCAGGTGGTGGAACGGAAATATTTGTTATGAAGTGGAACATTCATAAAGGACCCATCACCTATTCCATGTCCGCCAATACACCGGAAGAATTCCGTGAGGCAATCCGGAACGGGGTGCTTTACTGGAATGCGGCTCTGGGCCAGGAAGTTTTTGCCGTAGATGTGGCGCCTGAAGGTGTCCGTGCTCCGGATATGGACCGAAATATCATCCAGTGGCTGGATTTTGATACGGCTGGTTTTGCCTATGCGGATATGCAGGCGGATCCGAGAACGGGTGAGATTCTTCATAGCCAGATTTTCATGTCCAGTATGTGGTCCGTAAAAAGCCGGAAGGATGCCTGGCGTTTTGTGTATCAGAATAAAAGAACCCATCACCGGCACCCCAGTTCAGATATCTATCTTACCAATTTTACCAAACGTCACCTCTGTACCATCAAACCTGATGACAGAATGGTTACAAGTATAACCCGCCTTCTGTCATCCAATGCCACGGACGATATGTTTCTCAGGGCTGCCCAGGCAGAAATTCAGGAAACTATCACCCATGAGGTAGGGCACACCATGGGCCTGCGTCATAATTTTGCAGGAAATCTGCAGGCGGATTTAGATCACCATAGCCGGGAAGATCTGTATCAGCTGTTTCTTGACCGGGGAGCTTATCGTTCCGTCATCCCCACCACCAGCATCATGGACTACAACCAGCACTATGAGTCTGCCCTGAACTCAAGGCGTTACAATGAGGAAGAAAAGGCTCTGCCCCATGATATCAGTGCCATGCGTTACCTGTATCTGGGGGAACCCATGGATAAGGATTTATATTTCTGCACGGATACAGATATGAATTCCATGGTGGATTGCCTTGTTTTTGCCCACGGGACATCTCCCATCGCCTACGGTTCTTCGGAGCTGTATAAGAGCCTGCAGCCAAAAAATCTTGCCAGGGAACTTTATCTGCAGATGGTGCTGGATATTCTTGACGGAACGCCCGTTGATGAACTTTATATGAACCCGGAAGGCCTTGCCCGTTCCATTCTTTCCTTCAAACAGAAATTTCTTCAGCCCTTTACGGAAAATGCTTTCTATGCCCGCGCCCTGAAAAGCCGTTATTCTGATCCCGGCAGTGTAAGCTCGGCACAGAAACGAAGGGATACCGTTCCTCTTGTGGAAAAGGATCTGGAAGACTGGCTGCTGGATAAGCCTTACGGCCTGGAGTCTCTTACCGATATGTTCATGGTTATCCAGCCGGAATGGGAAGCACTTTGGAAAAATGAATTCAGCATACTGCTGGATGACCCTCGTTTTTACAACATTGAAACCCATGAGGGCGGCACCCTGCATCTTTCAGCTCAGGAACGCCAGAAACTCAAGGAAGCTGGAAACGTTTTTTTTGAAGGACTGATTTCCGCACTGGTTTCAGAGGATGTGAAGCTCCTTTCCGAAATGTCTCCCATCGATATCGTGGACAGCTCCACAGGAGATGATCTGCTGGCTGCCTATAAAAAAACCAGCCGTACCTATCTGATGGAAAAAACCAGCTCGCTCCTCAACGTTTCCGTCGGTGGACAATCCCTTTCTCTGCCTGTTTTCCGTTACGAATGGCAGCTTCGGGCTAATGCCAGGAACCTGCTTGATGACCGGGCTGTGTCTTCGGCACTGTGGTGGGGCAGGCGGGAATCACGGGATATTTATCAGGATCTGCTTCTTACCCTTAATACGGTTGTGGGGCCAACGGGGAAAGATTTTTTTGATTCCCTGCTCTATGACGAGTTTCTCGATTCCACAAAACCAGCCTTCCAGTGGTATCTGGAAAACTGCAGGCTGGTCGGATGCGGGTATTGACGTTTCGACCAGCCCCGGATTTCACAGGAAGACAAATACAGGAATTTCTGTCTCTGTCATAAACAGACAGCCTTACAATTCCCGCAGCCTGTCTCTTGTGGTCCGGGGCGTTTTAAATTCTGTCTCCATGCACAAAGAAGCGCAGCTCCGACCCCGTGACCGTACTGCGGCCTGTATAAAAAAAGGTGAGAATCCAGAGAAGAAAAAGTCCTGCTAACACTCCCGGTGTCCAGAGCAGGGTCAGGCCCGCCTTCAGATCCGGTACAAAGGCCATATTTTCCGAAAAAACTGGAATCTTCAGACATAGAAAGAGATAGGGAAGTGTGGAAAGAGCCATGATCTGATAGGCGGAAAAAGCCTGTTTTCCCCTGTAATCCGCCCGCAGGAATTCGGAAAGCACCCTCCAGATCTGGGTGCCGCCAAGGCACAAAAAGAGTGCCCACAGGGGCTTTCCGCCAAGGAAAAGCCCCAGACCTGCCAGACAGAGGAAAATATGGATAAAGAGGGTGAGGGCCTGAACCGGCAGAACAGGTTCTCCATCCAGCTGGTGGGCATAGCTGATTTTTTTAGTTTTCCCATGAAAAATCATGGCCATAGGCTCGAAAAAACGAGCCATTGCAGGAGAAAGACGGCGGAGGGGTTTTCCATAGCAGCAGCCGAAACTCAGGCAGGCCAGTCTCCCCATGCCTTCCCCGCAGGTATGGGCCAGAGCCATGGCAGCCAGTGCGGAAACCGCCGAAAAGGGTGGATACCCGTAACGGGTGATCAGCATATTCACGCTAACCAGAACCCATGGAGCCAGAAGAATCCCCAGAAAGGACGCTCCGCCAACGGTAAAGGTATGCCGCTTGCCCTCAACAATCCTTGCAATCCACCGGGATGCGGGAACACAGACACAAAGCAGCACCATGGCAGTGAGGGCACAGGCCCACAAAGGCGCTCCCGATGCCCGGAGGAGAACAAGGCCCAGAGCTGTACCCAGCACATAGGCCGATGCGCTCAGCAATCCATACCAGGTAAGGTTCATGCCCTTCCATGATCCATTTTCAAGGTGTTGTACAGGAAAGGCGGCCAGCATCTGGTACTTCTCCGATGGCAGACAGCGCACCCCCCAGATGGCAGGAACCAGCAGGACAAGGGCCAGAACAAGCATAAAAAACAATGAAAACATGAATGATCCTTTCGGCTTTAAAAATTCAGGGCGGTTGACGTCCTTCCTATGGTTTCCCTCACCTTCACCTCGGTTTCCACAAGACTTAGGCCAAAGCCCCTGCTGAAACAGCTGGCCACATCCCTGCGAAGGCTGTTGGATACAAGATCCCTGTCAAAGTCCATACGATCCTTTTCAAACAAAAGAACAACGGTGGAACTGCCCGGATAAAACAGGCTTTTGGGCCATCCCTTATGGATGAACATGCCCGGAAGAAGATCTGTGGGATGATCGTAAGCCTTTTGGCTGCAGGCCTGACGGATGCCACCGATCATGAGGGCTACCACTTCGGCCATGGCCACAAGACCCAGCCCGCTGCCACCGGGGACATCGGTGTTGATGAGGGTAATGAGCCGGCGGTTCCGGGAAAAGGGACTGACCTCCCGAACCACGGCATCGGGATGGCAGGCATGGCAACGCCCGTCCGTCATGAAAATTTCTTCCACTCGCCCGCTGACCGGTACATGGTTGTAATGATATTTATCCGGCGTGAGGCGGAATACGGCGGCCTTCCCGTCCAAAAAAACAGCATGCCATGGCCGGTTTCCGCAAAGCTCCGGTAAGTCAAAAAATTTACCCTTCACGGGAATCAGGGCCGATGGAGAAAGATCCAGAGGCAGCATGCGGCTGTCGGAAGGCGACACAATGGCTAAAGGATCTTCGGTCATGGGCCTGTATCTTTCATAGAGAATCTTTCTTTCAAAAAGTGTTCTGGGGCTACAGAGGGAGGTCGGTTCCAGACATTCTTCCATGTTTATTTTAAGCTCCCGGATCATCTGTCCAAGCCTTTTTGACGATGAAAAGGGAAGGTCATAGTTCACGGCCCCCAGAATGCGGCTTGCCACAGGGGAGGTGAAGGCAGAAAAGAGCCACGGGGCATTTTCCCTGACTTCATGGTAGAGAAAACGCACCAGAGGATCGGCAAAGAATGTTTCCTTTATTTTCTTTCCCGTATGGCGTTCCAGATAGTGGTGGGAAAAACTCATGGAGAAGCCTCAAAGTGTTTTTTGTCGTTGTATGTGGAAAGAATGAGGAGCTGAATCAGGGACAGCCTCTCTCCGGATGTAAAAAGACTTATGCCCTGCCTGCGGTTCAGGGAAGTAATGATGCCGGAAATGCTCCCTTTACGGGTGATGGAGGCCAGAGCATCCTTTGAGGCGGCATCCCTGAACAAGGCCCAGTTTTCAAGGCGGGACAGATCTTCTGCAAAATATCGGACAGCTTCACGGATATGGGCCTCTTTCAGCCGGGTGCGGTAACAGGTTTCCGCAGCACGGTTAAAAACTTCCGCAGGCTGTTTTTCCGGCCTCTTCCCTCCCGTTTCTTTCTGAATGAGGGTCTGAAGCCTCGCAGAAGCAGAAAATCCCGGATGGACAAGGCGCATGCGGAGATCTTCCATCAGATCGGCTGCACCATGGGCCTCGATCAGGGCGGCCCCGTCCTGCATGATTTTTTCATGGAAGGCCGTCATCAGCGATGTAACGGGTATCCGGAGATAGCCGGGATAGCGGCGGCTCATGCGGGTTCCTTGGATGAGGGGAAAAAGATCCTTAAGAAAAAGATTGGGCGTATCGGAACGGAAATACACCGTGGGCAGCCCTATGGCCGCAGCAAACATCACTTGCCTTCGTTCGCTTTCCACAAAGGGAGTATCCGGAATGTCCGCATGACCATACCTGCCGGAAAGAAGGTATTGAAAACCCAGAGCCGTGATCAGGGTCTGCAGCCGTGCCGCTTTGCCCATGTCATGGCCGATGGAGGGGAAGGTACTGTACAGGCGGCCTTCAAATCCGGAAAAACCCATTTTGTGAAAGGGTCTGATGCGGTAGGGAAGGTACATGGACATGCGCGGATCAAAGGCCCCGGAATCTCCAAGATCCTTCAGCAGAAGTTCCTGATTGCCGGGGCTTCCGTCCAGCGCAGGAGAACTGGGCGTACTGAGCAGGGCCACGGGATAATCCAAAAGCCTGAAATCCGGCACAAGATCTCCCTTGAAACGGAATAGTCTGCGTATATTTTTGTCCAGCCATGGTGGTCCGAAGGGTGTAAGGGATCTGCCTGCAATATGATTTTTGGCCTTTTTCTTCCAGCGCCGCCAGATCATGCGCAGGTGGGTGAAATCCAGCTCATGGGGCAGAAAGCCCAGAACCTGCTCGGGATGAAAATCTTCAAACTCCAGGCGGTAGGGCGTTGCGGAATAGGTCCCTACGAAAAGGGGCAGAAAATGTTCTGTTATTTTGGTGATGAAATCACCCATCCATTTTTCATCCCTTTGGCCAAGGGCTGTGGTGGGATTGGCCATGAGCCGGGTGAGCCTGCGGCTGCCGATGGAAATGTGGGTACCGTTGTTGGCAAGGCAGATGTTGGAGGTATTGGGCAGAACCACAAGATTTCTTGTAATGATGCCGCATTCCTTCAGCTTTTTAACGGCATTGAGCTGACTGCGGGAAAGCACCTCATGGCAGAGTCCCATATAGCGTTTTTTGGATTCGCCCTGATCCCAGCCCGAAAGGCAGGGATTCATGAAGAGTTCCCGGTAAAAACCATCGGAAATCATATCATTCAGGGCTTTCTGCCTTAAGGGCGGATGGGAGGCAAAATACAAGGCCGCTTTCTGCCCAGTCTCCAGAAGTCCGAGGGTCTCATTGGCATGCTCCAGCAGAAGCTGGCAGAGAAGAAATCGTTTCAGGGTTTCTCCCGTAAGGGCATCTGCCGCACCCTTGCCAGAAGAGATGTGGACAGGGTGAAAGGAAAGGACTTCCGGTGAGGTGTTGTCGCTGACAAAATGATCCATCATTCTGCTGGCCGTAACCTTCAGGATGGGATGCATGTTCGGTGACCTGCCGATGATATCTGCCAGGGACAGCTTGAGCAGATAGCTGACGGGAACTCTTATCCATGTTTCTTGGTTATGGATGAAGACAAACTGGTGGGCGTCGCTGCGCAGGGGGCTGTCGCTTTTTTTCTTGTCTGCCCGCAGATCCGTATGAAAAAGGTGCAGGGCATAGGCAGAAAGTCTGTTTTCAGGGAAGCGGACCCAGGAGTTTTCCCATATGCTGTTTCCGGTATCCCTAACAAGGTTTGTTATGGCTTCGGCCTGCTCCGGTTCCACGTCTCCGGAAAGGCTTCTTTTCAAAATGTTCTGATAAAAATTGGATTCCCGGATCATGCAGGCCAGGTCCACGTCTTCGGCCCTTCCTTCCACCAGAGCCTGAAACTCATTTTCCACTCCGCAGGTGGTATCTCCCGCACCAAATGGCTGAAACGTAATAAGATTTTCCTTGCCTGATGGGATTTCAAGGCGCTGGAGGAGTTCGTCGGTAGAAGGGGATCTGGCTATATTTTCCATCAAACGGTCTGTGGGATGGGTAAGGCAGGACAAGGGGTACCTCCGCTGTAATAAGGTAAGGTCTGTTGTTACCATCCTTTTTTATAGCCATGCATGATTGGTTTTATGTGAAGCTTTGATGGGTTTCTGGTTATGCGGTTTTTCATTGGATGGAGAGATGGCAGCCTGCCTCCTCAGGTATGGAGTTTGCGGTTGCACACCTCCGAAATGCCTGTTATGGTTGGACTAACCTGAATTAAAGCAGAGTGGATATTTTCTGGCGGTTTTTGATTTTCCGGTCACAGGGCTGAAGAAATCCCCGTGATACGGATCAGAAAGGGTCTGTGGAGTATCCGGACAATGAGCGTACAGTGATCAGAAAAGTTTTTTGTACTCCATATGCAGGGAGAGGGCTGATGAAACGAAAACGGCTGTTCTTTGTTATGGCTTTTTGGTTTTTCCTGAGCGTTCAGACAGTATCAGCGGATTATTTTTCAGGAGACCGTATTCTGGAACTGAGGAATATGACGGGGCAGCGCATTGATATTACAAAGTCCAGAAATCAGCAGTTTCAACAGCAGCAAGTGCAGTGGCATACCCTAAGCCCGGGTCAAGTCTCCCAGTCCAATGTGCTGCAGGGCTCCTATCTCCACATCCGTCGGCACCTTGATGATGATGCCAGTGGCCGGTATCAGTCTTTTCGTTTGGGGCATCATGCCGATTTCCGCTGGTTCTGGCTGGTAAAAGGACAAAAGGCTGGAAATTTCATGCTGGATGCGGATTATGAACGGGCCAGGGGACGGGATGCTTCCCGGTAAAGCGTGATAAGATGCATGGGCCGCGGTGTGCGTAGTACGAACCGCATGGGAGGCAGGATGAAAAAAAATCCGTCAAGACTGTGTGATTGGGTTTTTCTCATTGTTTGTATGGTTGTACTTCCATCCTGTTCTCCCAAAGCGGTACCCATGGTTGTCAACAGTGAGGGGCCTTATGCGGTGGGAAACCGGGGGCCGGCGGGAGGATGGATTATTCACGACAAGGGCCATGATTCGGATGGGTGGCGATATCTGGAGGCGGCTGCTCAGGATCAGACCCCTTTGAGCTGGCGGCATAAAGGGCTGGTACGATGGGGGTGCAGCGGTCAGCCTGTTCCCGGAGCCCGGTATGCGGGCCTGGGCTGGGGAGGAGTCAATACTCAAGCGATAGTGGATGCCTGCTCAGAGCCTGACATAGCGGCCCGCCTCTGCACAGAATATCGTGGTGGAGACAGGGATGACTGGTATCTGCCCGCTCTCGATGAGCTGAATATCATCTATATACATCTTTTTCAGCAGGGTATCGGAGGATTGGGCCTTGGTGAATACTGGAGCTCAACGGAAACAACCAGAGGTTATGTCTGGTCTCATAACTTCAGCAATGGCAAGCAGCTGTATTCCGGTAAAAATCCGAAATACAGGGTGCGCTGTGTCCGTGCTTTTTCCGGGAATAAAGAATGAGGAACCGGTCATCCGAAGTCATTGTACCGGCCGGGCAACACAGGGAGATTCCATGAAATCTGCCAAAATTATTTTCACGGTATTGTGTGGTTTTCTGATCGGTGTTTCTGCGTTGGCAGGGGAATTTAAGATTCACTGTTTTGCCGATCTGGGAGAGTGTGCGTCAAAAATTGAGGGGCTTGTTTCCGAAAAATTTACCCGTCATTATCCCGCCAGCCATTTCCACATTGTTGTGATCGCTGAATTCCAGCCCTATGGCAGCGGTGGTGGTGTGGGGTATGCATTGGCCGGTGTTTCCCCTCTGCTGGAAGATGGAACGACCCAGTTTCCCATCCACCGTTTTGCCACCACCGTACGGATTAATGACAGGGTCATGGGGCCGTATGATGTTGCGGAAGAAACGGCAGAAGTGATGCGCCGTTCGGTGGAGCAGATGATGGCTGTCTGTGACCGTTCTCCGGATTGCGCCGTTCACATACCCTATCCGGGAACGGACCCCTACTGAACAGAGCAGGTTTTGTTCTTGGTTTGCTCATGCTGCGGGCAGTTCTTCTTTTTTTCTGTCCTCCCTTTTTTCTTCCGAAAAGATGGCTTCCAGTGCATTCTCCCAGGAAAATGTCATCCCCCGTTTACGGGCAGCACGGCGCATGCGGGCATGGGTCAGGGGCTGAATATCCATGCGGCTCAACAAAGAGGACAGAGCCCTTACCCATGCATCCATGTCTCCGGCAGGAAGCACTTCTCCGGTTTTACCCGGCACCACAATTTCTCTGGGGCCTCCCTTATCGGACACCAGGGCAGGAAGGCCACAGGCCTGTGCTTCCAGCACCACCATTCCAAAGGTGTCTGTGGTGCTGGGAAAAAGCAGCAGATCTGCCCCACCGTAAAGCATTGGCAGTTCTTCCCTTGGAATACGGCCCGTGAATGTAATGGCGGGGTTGGCGGCGGTCTCTTTTTTCAGATGGTCAAGGTCCGGGCCATCCCCTGCCAGTAGCATATGAACATTGTGTCCCTCTGCCTGCAGGCACCTGTGTATTTCAAGTATTTCATCAATGTTTTTGTCTTTGGAAATCCTTCCCGTATAGAGAAGGATTCTGGATGCCTCAATGCCATATTGCTGTAAGATTTTTCCGCGGGCTTCTCCGGACGGGGCAAAGAGTTCCGTATCCACGGCTCTGAGAAAAAGACGCATCCTGGAAGGTTCCAGCCCCCTTTCTGCAAGAATATCCATGTAGACCCTGCTGGGTACAAAGATTTCATCGGCAAAGGAATAAAAGAGGCGCACGGCACTGTCAACGGCATTGTAAAGGGATTCGCTGCCTGTAATGGCCTTTGCCTGAGCTGCAAAATCCGTATGGTATACGGCCTTGCAGGGCAGGTTGAGAAGTCTTGCAAGTAAAAGGCCGAGCATGCCCACCGGACCGGGGGTGGAAATACAGATTTCATCCACCTCAAAGGAGCTCAGTTTTTGGATGGCCGTAAGGATAGAGGGTACCCTGATTTCAATGTTTTCGTAGTAAGGCAGGGGGAAACCCAGAAAGGTGCTGAGATCCGTCAGGGTGTCTGGCAGAAAATCGGATGCTGTTTGAGCCATCCCGGAAGGCAGACTTGTCACAATACGTATGGGAAGCCCTTCTTTCTGCGATTTTTCCGCAATTTCCCGCAGAGTAGCCGCCACCCCGTTCATTTCATGGAAGGTATCCGTAAACCACAGGATTTTTTTTTCATAGGGTCGGGCTTCAAGGTAGTTTTCCCTGAGTTCTTCCAGAAGCCTGCGGCCATCCTGCATGTGGCGTAAAGTCATGAAAAAGGGAATGGAAAGAAAGATACCGGGAAGAAGGGAGGAAACGTTATAGATACAGTGATCAACATTGCCCTGACGCACATCGTTGACGATGGAAAGGAGAATATGTTTGAAAAAAGTATCAGAAATTTTGGTTATTGTATCATAAATCCCCTCAAGCCACAGGCCGGTATCCGGGTTTTTCATGTCCAGCACCGGATTTTCGCTCAGGGCGTCAAGGAGCAGGCGGATCTGGCTTTCTTCGTTCCATTCCTTCTCCGGATTTTTGCCATCGTTTTTTTCCGTGAACGGACGGAGGATGACATCCCCCAGGCGGGACAGGGCAGACCGGTGAAGGGATGTACTTTCTGTCATGGAAAAATCATAGGCAATTTTATACAGGGCAAAGGCGAGGGACCGGGCATCGTTGTGCTGACCATGGGCGCAGGTCTGACGGGTTTTCAGGGCATCAAGGAAAGCTTCCGGGCTTGCCGCTCCCGCAAGGGTATAGGCTTTGGCAATGAAAAGGCCGGCATGGTCGTCGGAGCCGCCGGTAAATCCTTTGATCCACGGCTTTTCTCCCATGGGAAGAATGCCGTGTTTTGTTTTCAGGTTTTCCATCCGTTCCGGAGTCAGGGAACGTAATACGGCGGTCCATGCGGTATTGGATGCCATGCTCCGGGCTCCATTGACACCTTCAAACACATTGAAAAGAAGCATCAGTTTTTCAAGCATGTCCAGCGAGAGTTTCCCATTGATAGAGTAGGTGGCGTGGGCCACGGAATGGGCCATATTTCTTTCCCGGACCAGTTCCCGAAGCTGGTAGATATCCTTTCTGGCCTTCTGTACATCCTTAAAATCCGATTCCGTAAGGCCATAAAGGAGCAGATGGATTTTACAGCCGTTTTCCGGAAAATAGGTGGTGGATTCCACCCCGGTAAAGGTTTTTGCCGGGTATTGTTCCTTGAGGATGAGGGCTGCATCCATGCAGTTGTGATCCGTTACCGTGACAAAATCCATGCCCCTTGCCATGGCCTGTTCATAAATGATTTCCGGCCGTGTGTAGGATTCGGAAGCGCCGATGCGTTGAAGAAACCAGTTGGCAGGGCGTTCGGAATACATGGAGTGGACATGAAGATCGGCTCTGGCCATGATCTTTCCTTTCATGGAGCAAGGGTTGAATTGTTTCCCGGTGTCTTTCGGAAATGGGGCGCCAGCCCCTATTCCTTGAAAGGGTATAGGGGGCATGTTTGTTCTGTATTGGCGTAGGATGGGGATTCGGTGTGGAGATATGTTGGTTCTGGCAGGAGTTTTTTTGTTTTGCTTAGGAACGATATTCACAACCATGAAAAGGGTTGACTTGATACTTTGTTTTGGTCCATTTTTATATGGGTTTGATTTTACAGGTGTATTCACCAATCATTCCAACAAGAGAAAAGGGGTGTATTTTTCAGGCCATGAAGACCTGAAGCGTAGTAAAAGATTTACAATAAAAAAGGAGTTATCAGATGAAAAAGTATTGGGGATCTTTGTTGGCAGCCTTGTTTCTGCTCGCCGCAGGAGGGATGCACCAGGAAAGCAAGGCGGCATTTACCAATGCCGATGTGGATGGACTTTACGATTATATCTGGTTCGGCCAGGGAGTTACGGATGCGGTGGATATCGACATGGATACCATTGAATTTGATGGAGCAGGCGGGTTTGCCGTGCCAGATCAGGCTCAGCAGGCAGCTACTGGCACGTATGATATGATTGAGAAGGGCCGTGTGATGGTTTTCTCCATGGCTGGTGAGGGGATGATAAGCAATGCCGGCGCTATCAGCCCGGATGCTTCCATCATTGCCATTCCTGAAACACTGGTAGATGACCATCCCGGTTATAACTTGCTGGTGCAAAGGGATTCGAGTATAGGGCCTGCAGATCTGGCTGGAAAAAGATATAATTTTGTGGATTTTTCGTATTTCAGACAAAACGGTCGTCTTGAGGTGTCAGCGGGTTATATGCAGATGAATGACCGTGGTACCTCCATGATTCCCCATGAACAATACAACAGTGTTGAGGGGGATGTGGATAAAACCTTTGATTCTTTTCCCTTCACTGTGGAAGATGGTTATCTCCGGGCGGGCAATGCTGTTAAAGGTATTATCGGTACGGGAGGGGATTTTCTTGCCATTGCTAAGAAGACAGATGGACAAGAGCCTGGGGTTGTTTTGATGTTTCGTTCAAAGAATGTGGGAGAAAGGGCCTTGCACGGTTTCTATCATCTCACCTCCTACACGGTTGACACCACTGTAACTCCTTGGGCGGCCGGTGCGGATAGCGGTCTTCTTTACGTAGATGGTAAAGGGGGCTGGTCCGTTGTGGATGGAAACATGGGGGGGACCTATCAAGTGGACGGTGATGGACGGTTGCTATTGAACCGGACCGTTCCTGTCTCTGAAACAATAACATGGTACGGGGCTGTGAGTCCTGACGGTCAGCTGTTCATTTTACCGGAAGGAAATGATGACGAACTGGGATTTACGCTGGCCGTGAAACTTCCACCCGTATCCGTAACGCTGAACTCTCCTGCGGGTGTGACCATCACTACCCAAGACTCTGCAACCCGAACAAGGATGGAGCTACAGGAAGCTTTTCAGAACGTACCGGTTGCTTTTCAGCCAATGGGTGAAGTGTTTGAGTTCGAAGCAACCGTATCTTCAGGCACACCCAGTGTATTCACCTATGTTGTTAGTGATTTGACTGGAAGTGTAGGAGATCTGACACTGCTGAAGCTGAAAGAGAATGATGACAGTCTGGCTTTCACCTATGCGGAAGAAGCTCAGACCCAAAATCCTGTGGACGGTATGTGGTGGATTACAAGGGGTAATGTGTATCAGACAAGGGCAGGCACCGTGAACCATGGTACCAGTTATACCATCCATTTTGCCATTGAAGACAATGGTGATTATGATCTGGATCCTGCTACCGGCACTATCCGTGATCCGGCCGTACTTGGGACAGTCGTGGAAAGCCCGGGCGGGGGCGATGGAAGTGAAAGCAGCGGCTGCTTCATCCATAGCCTGATTCCTTAACCAAAACCGAAGAGTGGAGAAAAGGGGTCTTGATCTCTTTTCTCCATTTTTTGTTTGGGCGTTGGATCGGGAGTTCCATTTATGGGATGTTCAGCGGGTTCCGTTAGGCTGATGGCGAAGAGCAGATCCGGTCTGCCCGGACCGATGCCACCGTAAGCTCAGACAGCCCCTTTCCTGTATGGTGTCATTTTTATGGCAGAGTAGTCTGTCTGGCCTTTTGACAGACCTGATGATGTTTCCTGAAGCTTTCCCGCATCTGTGGTCATGCAGGTTATCCGTTGCCACAAAACAAATACGGCCATGCTGGTGTTCCGTGGTATATTATACAACAATTTCATCCACCCATTTCTGGGCCTTTCGTAAAGAAGAAAAAGGCTTTGAAGGATTTTGTGCCTGATCCTGTCCGGACAAAACCCTGGTGCAGGCATTGGGGCCACGCGGTGGAAACAATGTTGATCAGGCTGGATCGGATCATAAACCATGCTGTGTTACGAATAAGGCCCGAAGCCCGCTTGACAAGGTATCCCTTGTTTCAGATGTGATCACCCCGTCAGGTATTTTTATTTGCCTTGTGTGGGAAATGAACTTTTTAGCATGTGGTGTTTGATTGGTAAAAATACCATAAAAGCTTTTTTCTTTGCAGTATGTAAGAAAAGAAAGCTCTGAAATAAAGAAACAACATAAAAGCCATGTGACTTTTTCGCTACACATTGCCGGAGCAGTGCGCTGTCGGTCTCGGGGACTGCTAATGATTGCTGCTGACAAAAGTGAGAAATGATATGTGGCCTCACGTATCAGGAGATCGCCGTGAAAAAATTGCTTTCCATTCTCAGTATTCTCATTTTTAACGGCTGCCTGGGAATGCCGGAGTCCGTGCAGCCGGTTACGGGTTTTGAGCTGAACCGGTATCTGGGGAAGTGGTATGAGATTGCCCGGCTGGATCATTCTTTTGAAAAGGGGCTGACCCATGTCACCGCTGAATATGATTTGAGAAAGGACGGTGGTCTCCGGGTTCGTAACCGGGGTTTTTTGGCATCGGAAAACCGATGGAAAGAGGCGGAGGGGAAGGCATATTTTGTGGGCAGCCATTCGGAAGGCTATCTGAAAGTCTCCTTCTTTGGTCCCTTTTATGGCTCTTATGTGGTTTTTGGACTGGATCATGAAAACTATCAGTACGCTTTTGTTTCTGGGCCAAAAACAAACTATCTGTGGCTTCTGTCCCGGACACCCACCGTTGAGCCGGAAATCCTGAAGGAATTCATCACCATGTCCAAAAAAGGTGGTTTTGACACGGAAGCTCTGATTTTTGTTCAGCAGAACTGACAGGCCGTAACGCTTTGTTCTTCCGGTGGACAGATCCGCCTGGCGGTGCCAACAGAGTAGGCGCTGCCAAATATGTGGGCGCAAACAGAGGTGTCCGGGTTGTCATGTGTGCCTTGCAAGGGTCTGGAATCAACGCTTCAATGGTGTGGCATGAGGTGTGCAATTTTATCGAATCAGTGTTTTTTCAGGATTAACAGACCAGGGAGGTATACCCATGAAAACGGTGATCCCGCTTCGCATCGCCGCTATCCGCAGTGTCCGGATTCTTATCCTTATTGCTGCGGTGATACTTTTCACCGCAGGACATCTTTCAGCGCGGACCCTCATTTGCCAAAATAACCCCGACTACTTCAGTAAGCGTTGCACCCTTCATCCTTACGCCGTTACCCGGGTTGTGGATGGTCAGGTTGTAAAGGGGCATCTTGTCGGTTGTCAGTTTAAATCCTACACCTGTATGGACGGGGTATGCAGGGATAATTACGGACCTCTCGAGATCCCTTATGCCATTTCCATGGATGATCATCAGGGGTTCTGCCGTCAGCTCTGCAACAATCCCCCCTGCAGCGATCCTCTGGGGTGGCAGTAATCTTTTTAAGGCTTCACCGCATGGTAGCGTATCTGGTACTCCGGGATATTATCTGACATCGTAATAAAGGGAACTGATCATGAAAACAATAAAAGTACTGCTTTTCAATGCCCTTCTGGCTCCGGCCCTGATCCTCATGGCCGTTCCTGCTTCCCATGCCGCATCAGGCACCTACATTGACTGTATCCATGGTTGTCCTGATCTGATTGTCTGCACCAATTGTTGTAATCAGGTTTTCAGCTCCATTCTGGCGACATGCGATGCCAGCCGGGATCAATGTGAGGCCCTCTGCCCTCCGGGGAATATGGACTGCCTTGATGCCTGTATGCGTGCCAGAAATAATTGTCTCATGCGGGACAGGCGGGATTTCAGCTGTCCGCAATGGGTGGAAGGCAGCTCGAAATCCGGCCTGGGCAGCGGAACAGGTACCGATATTTTTTTTAAAAGGAGCGCCCCCCAATCCGGCATGTCCATGAAATCCAGTCAATGTCAGGCCTGTCATGGTGACTGGTGAAGAATGAACCATGGTTGTATGAATAAAAAAGCTGTAAGGACGGATGCTTTCCTGTCCACTTTCAATCCCTTCTTAATCTGGATGTTTCTATGCAAAAGATAGATCTTGCCACCTATAAGCGAAGGGGGATGTTTGCGGCCTTCAAGGATCGTGACATTCCTTTTTTTTCAACATCGAGTCATGTTGACATAACAAATCTGAAAAAATTTACGGATCTCCATGGCTGTGGTTTTTTTCTGTCCATCAGCTTTCTGATTACAAAATCCGTCAATCTTGTGCCGGAACTGCGTCAGCGGGTCATTGATGGGGATGTATTTGAATTCAGCAGGGTGGATCCGGGCTATACCGTGCTGCTGGAGGATGAGACCTTTTCCTTTTGTGATTCCCGGTATTTTGATTCTTTTGATGAGTACCGAAGATATTCGGAAGCTAAAATAAATGAAGTCAAGGAGTGTCCCGACCAGAGTTCCGGTGAAAAGCACCACATGTTTTTTATCACCAATGTGCCCTGGTTCAGCTTTACATCCATGGTGCATCCCTATGATAAGCAATATGCATACATCCCTGTGCTTACCATTGGAAAATATTTTTATGAGGGAAACAGACTGCTGGCCCCCATAGGAATTCAGGTTAACCATGCTCTGGTAGATGGTATCCATGTCGGTAAATTTTACCAGCAACTGGCGGAGATGTGTGACCGTCCGGAGCGCTGGCTGTCTGTCGGCAGCCCTCAGGCCTGATGCTCTGTCAGGTGAGATCTGCAAACGGCCGACTGGATTGGCCTTAAGGGCTGTGCTGACCTGACCGGGTCTCTGGGTGTATGATGAATGACTTCAAGTGCTTATTGAGAACCTGTACCATGAGAGGGATCTGATTCCCGGGGCCATGGGCCAGAAGACGAGGATGCGGCAGGAACAGCCAAAAATATGCAGGGAAGAATTTTTATTCATGATGTTGCGGAAAGGGTGGGCCGTGCAGAGGGAAAAGGTACCACCCCTTTTTGTGCACCAACCGGGAGGGTCTCCATGGGTGGAACAGATTGGGTAAGCAAGGGCTTCCGTTATCTGTGCCATCTGGCTTTGGCAGGTGGGATGGTGCTGGCATTGTTCACTGTCGCTATTTTTCAGGGAAGCGTTGCCAATACCGGTCCTGCCTTGGCATATGGAGAGGTGGCGTACAGGGGGGCGCAGGCTCATGGGGATCAGGGCCTGATTCCCTTGCGGGTTCAGGATGCTCTGGCTGACTGTGAACAGAAATCAGGCCTTTCTTCTGATGACTTGAAGGATACAGGTCCGGGTCTTCAGGGGGTAATTCCCACACGGCAGGGTTGCGTTGGGGAAGGGGAGTATAGTTCGGCCTCAGCGCTGCCGCATGTGCGGGAAGCGGCCAGTCTTCCGGATGTCCGACTCTCGCTTTTTGCCGATCCTGAGACCTCCATACCCGTTTCTGGGCGTTATAGCCGGATTGATCCTTTGTTTTTGAAAATTGAAATGACAGGCGGTACCATGCCGGGAAAAGATGAAGCCGATCTCTTTTTTAGGCTTGTACGGCAGAACCCCGAATTCTCACCGCCCGGTGGT
This sequence comes from Desulfobotulus pelophilus, assembly GCF_026155325.1. Classification (NCBI taxonomy): domain Bacteria; kingdom Pseudomonadati; phylum Thermodesulfobacteriota; class Desulfobacteria; order Desulfobacterales; family Desulfobacteraceae; genus Desulfobotulus; species Desulfobotulus pelophilus. The sequence goes on from NZ_JAPFPW010000004.1 coordinate 111,077, forward strand.
GAGGGACAGCTTGCCCCCGGAGGCCGGACTTTTTCTTTCCCCTTGCCCCGTACTTTCGTCACCACTCTGGACATGGAACCGGATAAGGTTCTTCCCGCAGGGGACTATATCCTTACCCTTGTTCTGAGATCCTATGAGGATCATCTTGCTGGCACCAATGGGGGAGACAGCTCCCATCAGCTCAGCATTCAGATAGTGAAAGACCGGAGTGAGCTGAACTATGAACTGCTCATGGCTTCCCATGACGGAGATCTGAAAGCGGTTCAAAAACGGCTGGCTGAAGGGGCCAATGTTCATTTTTCCGATGGACAGGGACTGACAGCCCTCCATTACGCGGCCCTTTTCAATCATCGGGCTGTCATGGAGTTTCTGCTGCAAAAGGGTGCAGCGATTCAGGCAATGGATTACCGGGGCAATCCTCCCGGTTATTATCTGTACTGGGGATACGGACAGAAAGCCGGTGTTGCCGCACGCTACGGTTACAGGGAACCGGAGGATAAGAAAAAACAAAGGGCTGCGGCACAGGCCGTTTTCCGGGAAATGATGGAAGGTATGGGGCAGGGTATCAGAGAGGGGCTGGAGGATGCAGCCCGGGCTTCCCGCAGCCCGGTTTTTCTTCCCTATGATGGCCTGCATGGCATGCCTCCTGTTGCCGGAAATGAGAGGGTGGCAGCAGCTATTTCAAAAGAGAGGCCCGGAACGGTGGTCCGTTATGAAGTCAGGCTGGGTCCGTCAGACGATTCGATTCTGGAAGATCACAGAGGTCGGGGAGATCACTGGAATGGCTATGGGGCTCTGGGCTGGCAGGAAGCTCAGGGCAGATGGCCGTCCGGAGAGGTGAAGGTTACCATTGCAGGTCATACCTTCTGGATGGCGGGGGTGGATGCGGAGAGGTTGGTTGCGTGGCTGAACGGCCGTATGAAACCTGTTTCAAGAGACAATCGGTGGGACCGAAGGCCCGGTAAGTTCCGGTGGAAGTATATTCAGCTGATGCAGTGGACAGAAAATCCGGCCACTCCCTCCCGGGTGATCTATGAAGGCAGAATTTCCAGCACCCGCATTGTCATTGGCAATCAGGGCCAGTGAAAGTGCGTTTGGGAACGGATACGGCAGAGATGTCTGGAGCCTTTACAACGATCTTACACCGGGTTGTACATACAGGCCGGGGAGAAGGGCTTCATCGGAATATCCGGACTACTCTCTGGTCAAAGAGGTTACAAAAATGAGCTCGCAAGCACCCTGACCCGTATCCTCCCGGGTAAGAGAACTGATCCATCGCCAGCCATCGGCGGCATCCGCGCGCACCAGAAATCCCCTGATCTGAATAATGTCATCTTTGCGTACGGCCAGCATGGATGCTTCTACCCGTTCATCGGCTGGAATGAGATGCATATTGGAGCTGTGGGTTTCCATTTCTCTTCTGGGGATGGGAAAATGGTCCGTTTTCCATCGGTACCACCGGCCGGATTGGGAAATGCGGATCTTATCCAGTACGCTAGAGTCGGACATGCGACCCCATCCAAGGGCCATGTCCAGGGGAGAAAGTTCTGCTTCCCGGCCTGTGGCATATCGTTTTGTGGAGAGCACCCTGGCCCGCAGTTCCATATGGGCCAGGGGTGTAAGGGTGTAATTCCTGAAAGGAAAAGGTGCGGGCAGATTGACCGTGGACTGCGTGGGCATTTCGGGGACGATCACACCCGATGGCATGGCCGCATTGTTTCCTTTGAAGAAGATATAACCAGCTGCAAATAGCAGAAAGATCCATAGTAGTTTTTTCATATGTCCGTCCTTTTCGATGGTGCCCGGTTTCTGCCTTGATTTTTTAGCAGAATCTTTTTTTTCTGGCCAGAAAGACCGGCCTTTTCCCTTTTACTCTTTTGGTCTTGACAGTATGTTCCTGCTTCTGAAAAATATATGTTTTGCAGGGGTTTTAATGTGACAAGAGCCGTCAGGCAAGGAGCCAATATGTTTACAGCGTTGGAAATGATGAACCAGAAGCCGGAACCATTTGAGTTTTATACGGCGGCAGATCTGTGGACGGATGCGCATACATCGGAGCGGATGCTAGCCTGCCATCTGGATGACTCCCTGGATCTTTCATCCCGGAATGCTCCCTTTATCCGTAAATCTGTGGAGTGGATTACGTCTGTCTTTACGAGTAAGAGGAACATTGCCCTTGCGGATTTCGGCTGTGGACCTGGATTGTACACAACGCCTCTGGCCAGACAGGGTGCAAAGGTCACGGGCATTGATTTTTCAGAAAGATCCATTGCCCATGCAAGAAAAACAGCGGCTAATGAGGGCTTGGATATTCGCTACATGGTGGCAAATTATCTGGATTGTGCCATCGAAGATCGTTTTGACCTGATTCTGATGATCATGTGCGACTTCTGTGCACTGAGTCCTTCGCAAAGAAAGGCAATGCTGAAGAAGTTCAACTCTTTGCTGAGACCGGGAGGCTCGGTTCTGCTGGATGTCTATTCCCTGAAGGCTTTTGAAGAACGGGAAGAGGCTGTGGAGTATGGACCGGATTTTCTTAACGGATTCTGGTCTCCGGATAAATATTATGGGTTTCTGCATACCTTTACCTATCAAAAAGAAAAGGTGGTGCTGGATCAGTATACCATTGTTGAGGCCCATCGTACGAGAACGGTGTATAACTGGTTGCAGTATTTTTCGCCGGAAGGGTTGGAAAAGGAGTTTATGGAAAGTGGTTTCTGCATAGAAGCGTTTTATTCTGATGTTGCCGGAACTCCTTTTCATACGGATTCCAGAGAATTTGCTGTGATTGCAACAAAAAGGTAGCCTTTCTCCGAATTTGTCTGACTTGGCTGATCCCACAGGGACTGTTTTGGGCTGTTCTGGTTTTTTCTGAAAGTTTATGGTTTGAGCCGCCTTTGCCTCATTCGTTCAGAGCCGCCCGGCCAGATATGGATATCTTTCTGCCCATGAACGGCTACTTTTCACCATCCCAAAAATATTCGAAAGTAGAGAATATTTTTGGGGGAAATCCTTGCTATGATATTTTCCACGGGGTACAAAATTTTTGCACAGCCTCAGCGGTGAAAAATGTAAAGCAGGCTGGTGGATCTTTTGGGGTAATGGCACGGATAAGCTGAATAACCGGTTTGGAACATTTCGGCAGGCAGGGATTTGTCCTTTGCTGAAGGTCTCGATATGGAGCACTGAACAGTGAGCGTTGTTAATGTTGCTAATATTATTAAAAACATTCAGAACCGCATTCATACATTTGCCCGTGAAAGCGAATCCATTGCCGCGCAGACACGCATTCTGTCAATTAATGCCACCATTGAAGCTGCAAGAGCGGGTGAAGCTGGTAAAAGCTTTGGAGTGGTTGCACAGGAAATTCGTAATCTGGCATCACAGACAGCATCCAACTCAAAGGAGTTGCGCCGGGATGTTGAGGAACTGGAATTGGTAAAGGGCCAGTTTGAACAGAAAGAAAACATGCGACTGGCAGAAATGGCGCAGGCCCTGGTGCAGCTGATTGTGAGAAATCTTTATGAACGCACAGCCGATGTCCGCTGGTGGGCAACGGATGGTGCTTTGCATAAATGTCTGGAATTTCCTGACCGTCAGGCCATTGCAGACGCAGCTGCTCGTCTGGAAGTGATTAACCGTTTTTACACCGTGTATCTGAATCTTGTGCTGGTGAATCCGGATGGTGAGGTACTTGCGTGTTCACGGCCGGGGGATTACCCCCATATGGTTGGCAGTAATCTGAGCCGTAGAAGTTGGGTGAAAAAGGCACTGGCAACCACCAGCGGAGATCAGTATGCGGTAGAAGCGGTTTTTCGGGATCAGAGCTACGGTAACCGTCTGGTTGCCGTATATGCGACTGCGGTACGTAGAGGTGGTCAAATTGGCGGCAAGGTGGTTGGGGCCTTGGGTGTGTATTTTGATTGGGAAACTCAGTCGGATTCCATTGTGAGAAATGAACCGAATCTCACAGAGGAAGAATGGAGACGAACCCGAGTATTGCTGCTGGATCATAACAGAATCATTATCGCATCTTCTGATGCTAAGGATCTCATGGCAACTTTCCGGTTGAATGAGAGAAGTGGCGACAAAGGCTATTATAATGAGGGTGGGCATGTAATTGCTTATGCGAAAACCCTTGGTTATGAGGGGTATGACGGATTAGGGTGGTATGGTACTATTGTGCAGAAAACAGAGGAACAGGCATAGTGCTTTTCCCTTTCATGCAAGCCATATGGCTATGCCGTCATTTTTTCCATTCCTAATGATAGCTTCTGGTCATCAGTTGTCGGAAGGTATCCGTGATGTGTGGAGATTCTGCTGGTATAACGAGCTCCCCCTTCTTTTCGGAAGAATAGAGGTACATCATGCAGCAGATCATTAATCTATCCGCCACGGCTCTGGCCAGAGCCGTCTGCACCAGAGATATTTCATCCACAGAGCTTGTACATGCCTGCCTGAAGCGTATTGAAGAAGTGAATCCGAAGCTGAATGCTGTTGTGGAGCTTATCGGAGAAAAGGCTCTTGCTGAGGCTGCCAGTGCGGACAGAGCTCTGATGCGAGGGGAAATTCGAGGACCTCTGCATGGTATTCCCGTTACCATAAAAGACTCTCTGGATACGGCAGGCATAGTGACCACAGGTGGGACAAAGGGCAGGGCGGGCTTCATTCCGGAAAAGGATGCAACGGTTGTTCAGCGCCTGCGGGCGGCCGGTGCCATTATTCTTGGCAAGACTAACACGTCTGAGCTTACCCTTAGTTATGAAACGGATAATCTCGTTTACGGTCGTACAAACAACCCCTATGATCTTTCCCGTTCCCCGGGGGGAAGCAGCGGCGGGGCGGCGGCCATAGTGGCTGCCGGGGGCGCTGCTCTGGATATCGGCAGTGATTATGGAGGCAGTCTCCGGTATCCGGCCCATTGTTGTGGTGTTACCACCATTCGGCCCACTTCGGGACGCGTGCCGCGTACGGGGCATATTCTGCCCTTTGGTGGTGTGCTGGATTCTTTTCAGCAGATAGGCCCCATAGCCCGGTATGTAAAGGATTTGGTTTTGCTGCTGCCTCTGATGGCAGGGCCTGACTACAAAGACCCTGCCATGGTTCCCATGCCATTGAAAGATCCGGAAAAAGTGAACCCTGCGGGGCTCAGGGTGGCCTTTCATGTGCATAACGGCATTGCTTTTCCTGCTCCTGCAATAGAAAGGGCTGTTCGTGATGCCGCCCTTTTTCTGGAGCGGGAGGGCTGTATTCTTACGGAAGTGCGTCCGGATGGCATTGAACTCTCTTATGATCTCATGATCCGGCTTTTATCCGCTGACGGAGGGGCTTCCATACGGAGGCTGCTGCGGGAGGCGGGAACGGAAGAGCATGGTCTGCCATGGCTTGGGCTTGCAGAGCCTGTGGATGCCATCAGCCGTGATTTGCTTATGATGGAATGGAGCCGGTTTCAAAGTCGTATGCTGCACTTTTTCAGGGATTATGATCTGATTCTCAGCCCTGTGAATGCCCATACGGCTCAGCCCCACGGATCTTTTGGGGCGGAACTGGAGGCTTTCAGTTACACGATGACCTATAACCTGACAGGATGGCCTGCGGCTGTTGTACGTGCAGGGACATCACCGGAAGGGCTTCCCGCAGGTGTGCAGATTATAGCCCATCCATGGCGGGAAGACATGGCACTGGCTGCTGCCGGTTTGATTGAAAAGGCCTCCGGCGGATTTCAACGGCCAGTGTTATGAAAAAAGTGCCTGCTTTTCAGTGAACCATGGGGGGGATTGTTTGATCTGAAAGGAAGGAGCCCCCATTCGTAACCTGCATTGCGTATGGAATTCTGGAGATTGTATGGTGACAATCCGAAGTTTACAAAAAGGTGATCAATGCGCCGTCATGGCTCTTGCGAGGGAAGTGGAGCCGTTTTTTGGAAGAATGGCGGGAGTCAGTGAATTTGAAGATGGCATCCGTGCCTGCCTGGAAAACGGGAATGGCTTGTGCTGTGAAGGTCCGGATGGCCTTGAGGGAGTGATCATCACAGACAAAAATACCAATGCCATTGAGTGGTTTGTCGTTGGCAGCCGCAGCAGGGGAAAAGGAAGGGGACGGCTTCTTCTGGAAGGGGCGCTGTCCCAGCTTGACAGGGAAAGGGATCTCACGGTTCAGACCTTTGCTTCCCACGTCCCTGAAGGGATGGCCGCAAGGTCTCTCTATATGAAAATGGGCTTTACGGATTTCAGGGATGCTGGAAAGAACCCGGCGGGTGTGGATACGGTTCTGATGGTCAGGAAAGGATGGGCAAAGGGTTCTTTTGAAGATGAGGTCATCAATGAGTAGAATCCTTGCAAGGATCCTTTGTCTGATTCTGAGCGGAAGCCTGTATGCCCATGCGGAAGATACTGCTTTGGCGGAACTGTTTCACGGCCGGAACATTGCAGGTACTCTGGTCATCAGTTCTCAGGATGGCGAGACAGTCTACGTTCATAATAACGAGCGCGCCCGCACGCCCTGTCTGCCCGCATCCACCTTTAAGGTGCTCCATACCCTCATTGCCATGGAAGAGGGTGTGGTGGCAGATGAAAGGGAAATGCTGCCATGGGATGGAAAGCACAGGGGCCCCGCTTCATGGAACAGGGATCAGTCCATGGAGACGGCTTTTGCCCTATCCTGCGTGTGGTTTTTCCAACGGCTGGCAGAGCGTATGGATCCTGAAATATATGCAGATTATCTGAAAAAAACGGGGTATGGCAATGCACAGGCAGGCCCGGATGTCCGTAGTTTCTGGCTGGATGGGGATCTTCGGATCAGCGCCATGGAGCAGATTGATTTTCTGAAGGGGTTCCATGCAAGGAGGTATCCTTTCAATATGGCATCCTATGATCTGGTGGAAAGACTGATGCTTGTGGATCAGGGTGAAACGGCCATTATCCGCGCAAAGACAGGCTGGGTCCAGAAGGGACAACCGGAGATTGGCTGGTATGTGGGCTATGTGGAAACATCCGACAATGTGTGGTTTTTTGCCATGAATATGGATATTCATCAGCCCGGAGAAAGCCGTTTCCGACAGATTATCACCATGGAGGCCCTGACGTCCAAAGGGATACTGGCTGATGCAAGTATGCAGTGAGTGCGGAGTCAGCTTGCCTTTTTATTCCTCCTGCTGGGTTTCATGGATCAGTGTGTCCATGAAGGCAACGAACTGATGGTCAAAGTTGGGCCCGAATTCAGGCCAGCGCTGCCGGAAGTTTTGCCTCTTGCTGTAGTGTTTCATGTATGCGACCCAGCCTTCCCATTGCCGCTTTTTTATTGCCGTGTTCTGATCTTTGTACATGAGGTAGGCTCTTTCGATGATACTGATCAGAATTAAGAACATTATTTCTTCCTGTCGTTTCTTACGGGCAGTCGCATTCATCTCATTCGAATCAAAGGGCAGGTCAAAGACGTCCAGTTCCGGTCTTTCAAGGCATAACTCAAGAAAATGAGTGTATTTGTTATCAAGCGCATCATAGGTACCATATTCCCTGTCCTGGCGTTCTCTTCTTTTTTCCCTGTAAAAGATCAGCAGGGCCAGAGGTAACCCCAGAATAGTGACAGTATGGGCGATGAGCTGTAAATAATCATTCAGTAGAGCTGGATTCATATTCCGACTCCTTCAGAAAGAGATTTTTTGCACCCGCTGTTTTAGCTGATAACAGGGGAAAAATGCCTGCGGATAAATGCATCCCCACCAGGCGTAAAGCCAGTATATACGAAGTATCGGCACAAAGCGGGTGCTCTGTAAAGTTGAAAGTTGCTCTGACTTTGTTATGGAAATCTTGCCCTGTAGAGGTCTGAGAAAAAGGTTTATGCTGGCTTCGCCGGTCCGTTATTTTTTTTGTGTGCGGAAAATGGAGTGCACGGAGGGTGCAGGTTAGAAGAAATACGGCTGTTTTTTTAAGCTGGAGATGATGACTTTTTGGATGAGGGCCAGCAGAGTGAGAAACGGGCACCTCCCATGGAAGCGGTTTCGATGCAGACCTTTCCGCCATGGCTTGCCATTATGTTGAAAACGATGGCAAGCCCGAGGCCATGGCCACCGGTTTCCCGGCTTCTGCTGGGGTCGAGCCGTACAAACGGCTCAAAAATTTTCCCCCGGTCTTCCGGGGCGATACCGCTGCCGTTGTCATCAACGTGGATGCAGCACACTCCTTTTTCAAAGAGAAGGTGAACGAAGATGGCATTGCGACCGTAGCGGACGGCATTTTCCAGAAGGTTCTTCACAGCCCTTGCCATGTAAAAAGGTTCAAAGGAGGTTGTTCCCTTCTGTTCCAGTTTCCAGTCCAGCGTAATATCCGGATGCATGGTTTTAAAGTCCTTCAGGATCTTGATAAGCCATGGCCCGGGTTCTCCCTCCTGCATCTGAAGGGCCGGGGTTGTACCGTTGAGTCTCGTATACGTTAGCAGTTCTGAAAGCAGCCTTTCCATTTCGTCCACATCTCCCTGCATGCCGTCGGTGTAGCGACGCCTGTCCGTATCCCTTTCTGCTGTCCGGAGTATTTCCAGTCCGAAGCGGATACGTGCCGCAGGTGTGCGGAGTTCATGGGAAATGGCATGAATCAGTTCCCTGTGGGATGCAATGAGCCGGGTTATTTTATCTGCCATGGCATTGAAGGCCATTGCCATGGGAGCGAGAGAGGATGTTTTGGGAATACGGACTCTTGAGCCGAGGTCTCCTGCGCCAAAGGCAAGAACGGCATGGTTGATTTTTTTGAGTTTGCGGGCGTAGGGGTAGGTCCAGATCAGGGTCATGGAACCAAAGCCAAGGATGAAGGCGATCCAGACCAGTATGTTGAGGGGAATAAAAATGTTGGGTTCCTGAAATTTGCCCATGGTGAGGATGGCGGTACTGTTTTCGATTTTTTTATGGTAGAGCTCGCCCTTTTCCTGCACAAGAATGCGACCCGCGAGCAACTCTTCCCTTTCCTGTGGAGTCAGATGAAGAGATTCTGCGGTATGGATGGAAATGGGATACCCGAAAAAAGGCTGGAGGCTTTCCATATATTCTGGCCAAAAAGCTTCCGGCTGCTGGAGGATATCTTTTTCCATTATGTGAAAGGAGCCCCTCACCAGATCCTGATAATAGGTGTTGATGGCATCTTTCATGAAAACCTGGATCAAGGAGTTGAAGCCGTACTGCAGGCTGAGGGCCGTGATCATTACAGTGACAAAAATGGAGAAAAAAAAACGGAGGAACAGTTTGCTGAAATTGGATTCTGTTTTCGGGATGTCCGGGTTGTCCTGATGCTTGATGTACATATGGGAATTCTCCTTAAGCAGAATATCCGCTGGGGGTATACGGAGGTTTAGAATGCATAGCCCATTCCCGCTCCGGCAAAGCTTGCCCTGCTTTCAAAGAAGGCATGGCTGGCATGCACCCTGCTGTGACCTGCCATGACCATCAGGGTAAGCTGTTCATATCCCATGGGTGCTGGAATGATAAGGGTCAGTGCAGCGGAGCCTTCTTTTTCTTCTCTTGTTTTGCCCAGTACGGGATGGGATTTTTCAAAATTTCTGAATATTCCATTCAGGCTGACAGTCATCATCCAGCCTTCCATTACCCGCGTAAGGGAAAGGTCACTTCCAAAGGCTTGGTATGCGTTGCTTTTTCCGGAATAAAGTCCGCGTTCGTAGGAGATCTCAGGTGTAAGGATCAGGGTATCACGGAGAGGGAGGCCGCATCCCAGACGGATTTGGTGTGTATGGCCCCTGCGTGTGAGATCAGAATGCATTGCGGCAATCCCGTCTTCTTTAACGTCGGTCCAGGATCCTGTATAGTGCATGGTAATGCCCGTTTCCAGAAAGTTCTCCAGAAATAGGGTAAGGCTTTTTTCCCTCTGCCGGGTTTTGGATCGATCCTGGTTCAAAAGGTAGGGGTTTTTCCAGACGTCCCAGGATCCCATGCTGGCGAGGATACCAAGGGTTCCCAGAGCCCCCGCTTTCTGGGAGATTCCAACGGCGGGTAGAGCCCCTGATTTCGTGCCGCTTTCTGCAACAAGCGTCGTACCCGTGGGAAAAGCATAATTCAGGGAGGCTTCTGCTATGATAAAAGAGGATGTGAACTGCTTCTGCCCCTGATTCCAGCCAGAGATGCGGACTTTGCCGGGGTCTGTTTCAAGGCCGCTGCTTTTACCTGTGACACCGCCCGCTCCAATGAAGATTTGACCGGAAAAACCAGTCTGTGAAAAGGGCATTTCGCTTTCTTTGGAAAAAACAGAGTGTGCGATAAACAACAGGGCTGTTACCAGAGTGAAAATCGTTTTTTTCATGGGGCCTCCGAAAGATGGGATGATATTCCGGTGCCCCTTGTAGCAGGTTAGGGGTGATGGATCTGTCAGTAATGTGTGGGAAGATGTAACAGAGTGTCGTACTGCGAACGGGAACTTGTCTGGGAACGGATTTAGCATGCCATAGATTGTTGCAATTGGTTCAATTCCCCACAGTATATTGCGTATCGAGTTGTGCACATAGAAATTTTAGGGCAGCCTCACGGATAATTTTTATCCCGAAAAGGCGGAAGCCTGCTGTTCTTACGGTCTTTTCAGGGTGCGCGTACTTTGGTGCCGGCCTCTGTCTCCTGTTTTTTACCAGGCATCTTTGACAAACAGATAACCTTCTGCCCACACGGTTTTAATGCGAAAGGGTCTTGTACCGTCATCTCCCAGTTTTTTGCGCAGTCTTGAGATGTACATGTCAACCGACCGATCCACGCCGTCGTAATCAATGCCTCTGAGTTTTGCCAGTATTTTTTCCCGGCTGAGAACCCTGCCTCCATGGCTGGCCAGGAGAGCCAGCAGGCTGAATTCCACGGTGCTGAGGATGACGGGTTTTCCGTCCAGAAGGACGTTGCGGGAAGCCATGTCCACACGCAGACTGCCAAATACCAGAGATATGGCTTCACTGGTATTGGGAACAGAAGGGGTTGCCCTCCGGAGGAGAGCCCGGATATGAGCCAGGAGCACCCGTGGTACTACGGGTTTTTTGACATAGTCATCCGCCCCGAGTTCAAGCGCGGCTACTTCGTCCATATCTTCCTCCCGTGCCGTGAGTATCAGCACTGGCCCGGTATAGTCCCGGCGGATTTCACGGCACACGCTGAGACCGTCCTGACCGGGAAGCATGAGGTCGAGAATGACCAGATCGGGATTTTCCGGAGGAATTTTTTTTGCTGCCACATCTCCCCTTGGGATCACAAGAGTTTTATAACCGTTGATGGTCAGATATTCACTGATGAGGCCTGCTAGGCGCTGGTCGTCTTCCACAAGGAAGATGCGCTGTTGGGATGGATTTTTTTCCTGCGAGAAAGGGTTCATTGAGGCTTTCTCTGGCTGTTCATCCATTGTTTGTCCTTGTGGTGAGGAATTGAAGGATATTGTTGGCGTGCAGGCTGCTTTTCAAGATGCAGGGTATAGGCAATGGCGTTTCCGTAAAAGCCTTTTTCCTTGAATCCGATGCTTGATGCTAGTTGGAGAACGGATTCTTTTTTCTGAAAGTGCGGATCAAAGATGATTTCCGTTACGGAAAGAATTCCGTCAGGCTTCAGTGCCTGATAGATTTCCGCAAGGGCTGGTTTGGGATCCGGAATCTCTCCAAGTACCGTTACCAGAAGAACACGGTCGAAGCGATACCCTGCAAGGGCTCCGGAACCTGCACCGGCCTTGAGAAAAGTGATATTGTCAAGCCCGGACGCTTTTGCCTTCTGGCATGTTCTGCTGAGCATACCTTCCTGCATATCCATGGCGATCACATGGCCTTCCTTGCCCACGTTCTGGGCAAGAGGTATGGAAAGGCGACCTGGGCCGCAGCCCACATCCGCCACGAACATTCCCGGGCGGATGTCCAGAAGGGAAAGGATGGTGCTTGCCCTGTTGGTACGGGTGAAGGGGTTGTCCATTTCCACAAGCCAGCCCAGCCATACGGGGCAGGGAAGACTTCGTCGGCGGGAGGCCAGCCGCCAGACTGGAAAGCTCAGCAGAATCAGCAGTATAAGGCCAAGAATGATTTTCATTTTATGGCATACCTTTCAGGCTTATTGAAAAATGTGACGGGTAAGATGGAAACGGACTCGACAAAGGCATTGGTTTTTCCGGCATGTTCAAAAAACAGGCTCATTCCTGTGTCGAGTGAGAAGTGAACTGATTTGTTAACTTCCGGATCGGCCACAGCACGGTACGGATGCTCATTCCTGTGAGATGAGTTTTACCGCATATGGTATTCTGCAGGCGCATTAAACAGAACGAAACCGATGTCTTATGATTTTGCCCCAGTAGGCGTCTGTATGGGAATCTTCCTGAAATTTTCCTCCCGTAAACTCTTGAATAACCTTGCGCCAGAATTCTGTGGCATACTCAGCCCCGCTTATCTGCTTCACTTCCCATATGCCCTTGTGCATGCGGAAAATATGATTGACAAAATCTCTTCCCAGTCCTTTTTTTCTACAGGCTGGTACAATATAAAATTCACAGATTTCAAAGGAGTTCCCGTCAGATTGTATATCTACAGCCATGAACCCAAGGGGTTTTGCCCCGTCATACAGCAGATAACCTGAAACATGGCTGCCGATAGGAGTATCCAGTTCAAACAAGCCATCCGGGTTCGGTTTTTTACGTGTTATGGAAGAAAATTCACCTTCATAACTCTGACACAGGTTCAGATAAATATGCAGATTGGAACTGGTGACTTTCACAATGTCCATTTCAGGCCATCCTTACCATACGAAAAAATACAGTGATTACCTCACCGGTTTTTACAAACCCGCAGGTTCCTGATCCTGATCGAACTTTCAAAACGGTTCAGGCCTAAGCCTTCTGACTTTGAGCGTAAAAAAAGGTAGGGTACTATTGTTTACATTGAGGCCCTGCTAAACAGGTTTTTATGCCCCGCCCCTCACATACAATGACCATGAAAAATAATTTGATCGCCTGTTTTATTTACAAAAAACTTGAAAGACCTATGGTAAAAAAAATCTAAAACTTTTATAAAACAGATATTTTTCAATAAGGAAAAGAAAAAACATGAAAAAAATAATTTTTGCTTTGTTGTTTTCTGTCTTTTTTTACGGTTCGCCTGAAGCACAGCTGATAGCTGGAAAATATAAAGACAACGGCGATGGCACCGTAACCGATACAGAAACAGATCTCCAGTGGATGCGATGCAGCCTGGGACAGACCTGGGATGGCAGTACCTGCACAGGTGAAGCGAAGATGTTTAACTGGAATAATGCTCTGGCAGCTGCCAGCTCACATCATTTTGCAGGAAAATCGGACTGGCGTGTACCTGCCATCGAAGAACTGAACAGCCTTGTATATTGTAGTTCGGGCAAAAGAAAGGTCTGGCAACCCGGAATAAGTGGAGGGGCCTGTGATGAAGATTACCAGAAACCCACCATCCATACAGATGCTTTTCCCCATGCCCCTGCAGAAATTTTCTGGTCTTCTACGTCCAATACCAACTACAGGTACGCTGCGTGGTGTCTTCCTTTTTTCAATGGCAGTGTTACCTATGATTCAAAGGGCATCGGGGGCCGGGTGCGTCTTGTACGTAACGGACAGTGATTTTTGTCTTTTTGTAATATAATCTGAATTCCATAATCATTGTATCAGGAGTGAGGACCAGCGGAGTGTTTTGTGGCTGCATAAATGAAATTGGTGTTGTCTGGTTCTCAAAAGGGGCAGTAGCGCACAGAGTCCGATTCCATATGGTGTCATGGTTTATCAGGCTGCATTAGACAACTGAGTGGGCGTCCCGTATTTTGCGGATCTTGGTGCTTTATTATTGGTTTATCAAAGGTTTATTGGGCGTCCTGATTGCTTGGAATTATTTTGGTGTTTGTAAAATATTGTGAGCATCTTGAAAACGGGGCACCCTGTTGCACTGTTTTCCACAAGGTCAATTCACATTGCCAAGGAGAAACATAATGAACAGACCCGGAATATGTATCGGATTATTCATGGCTCTTATTGGAACTGTTTTGATCTCCCTGCCTTTTGAATCCCGTGGTCAACTCATGGATCAATTGATCGCCATACCTTTTGAGTCCAGTGGCCAACCCATGGACGGTAAGGCACTGGTAGCCGAACGTTGCATCTCCTGTCATACCATAGATCGGATTGAACGCCGTTTCGGCCAGCCTGCTCACTTCTGGGAGAGCACCGTAGACCGAATGCTCGGCAAGCGAAATATGCTCAACGATGAAGAATTGCGTTCAGTTCTGGATTACCTGGCCAATCCAAATTATTGACAGGCATGATCAGGTGAATGCAATAATCGCTAAGAAACTCTGGAAAAGGGGTGTCCCCAAAGCTCTTGCTCACAGGGCGCACGCTTTTTGGGGGTTCTTTGTGAAGCTTCTTGTTATTGGTCTGAATCATTTTTTTTGTGTGTTTTCCCGGGCAGAGCATTACCGGGGAGAACACACAGCCCCATTGCCATGGGCACCCATATTATGGGCTGATTTAGCCCATTTCACAGTTCTGGTTGATCCGGAAGACCTGCATCATGATGGCATGATCGATCATACCTACCCCCTGGGCAAGTGCTTCAACCATATCCTGTTCTTCATAGCCCTGTTCCTTCAGTTTTGCCATATCCTCTGGAGTGATAGAATCCGGCTTTTTTATTGCACGGATAACGAAGTCGAGCATGGCGTTTTCGTTTTCCTCAAGCATGGATTTGCCGGGATCTTCCTCCATGATCCTGAGGGTATCGTCGTCATACCCCAATTTTTTCAGGAAATGTCGGTTGAGGTCCATACAGTAGCTGTAATCGAGGGTTTTTGATGCCAGATAACGGATGTGGCCGAGCAGGGCGAAACTCAGTTTCGGATGTTTGCTGAAATACTGGATTCGCTTGAGCTGCAACTCGAACAGCTCCGGACTGAGGCTCATCAGTTGCATGGGCTGCGGGATGGTTCCGACGTTTTTCATAAACATGTCATAGCCTTCCTTGATGATCCCTGTTGCATTTTCCGGGGTTACTGTGGTTACGAGTGTCATAATCGCTCCTCTTGCATGATGGGATGGGGATGCGGCGCTTGTCGATGCCGCACTGAATTCCCTTGGAAGATAGGGGGGAATGATGTATAAGTGAAATTAATATATATAATGAAAACCATAAGTGTGGGTAATCGAAAGATCTATGTATAATCTCGAAATCAAACATCTACGCATGATATGTGCCCTGGCAGAGAGCGAAAACATGACCAGAGCTGCGGAAAAACTCTTCATAACCCAGTCCGCCTTGAGTCAGCAACTGAAGGATATTGAGACGAAGCTGGGAACGGATCTGTTTTTCCGGACACGCAAAAAAATGATCATCACCGAAGGCGGCAGACAGCTTCAGAAGACGGCGGTGGAGGTACTGGATGCGGTTGAGCGGGCCGAGCGGGACATTTCAAGGAAGACCCGGGGCGAAAAAGGAGAACTGAAGGTCGGCACCCAGTGTATCTTCTGTTATAAATGGCTGCCTCAGGTACTCAAGCTTTTTCATGCCCGGTTTCCCCATATAGAAATTGAGATTGGCAACAGCGTTGAACTGCTTGAAGAACTTGAAGAAAAAAAGTTCGATCTGGTAATCTCCGGAGCTGTTTCTTCCACCGAGATCCATACGGCTGTTCCGCTTTTTGAGGATCAGCTGGTTTGTGTCATTCCAGAGGATCATCCGCTGGCAGCCTGCCGATTCCTGCACCTGAGTGATTTTGGGGGTGTCAGTCTTATCGCCCATGCCGACAGGGCAAGGAACAGGTTCTATCAGCAGATTCTGAAACCGGCGGGTGTCGAACCCGGCAGGATCATGAATGTCGGTGCACCCCAGGCCATCCTTGAGATGGTGATGGCGGGTTTTGGTATGGCCGTTCTTCCTCGCTGGGCGGTGGCCGAGATCCTTCCTGTCTGGCCGGTCACAGCACGGCCCATAACCCGGAAGGGGCTGCCCCTTACCTGGCATGCCGTCTATCTGACCCGCAGCAACATTCCTGTTTATCAGCAGGAGTTCATCCGGAGTATCAGCCGGTTGAAGGTCACTGAAGAGGGGGGTGCGGTGGTGCCTCCCTTTTTTTAATGCCAGCGTTTCATATGATTCCATGGGTGTACGTGTCATGGTGCGCCTTGTGCGTGCCGGACAATGAGTTCTGTACAACTTGAATTTCACTTGATTAAAGTCAGATTATTCAGAAACTCTCGGTTTTCCTGCCGGACACACATATTCACACAGCCTGCAATATTGTACCAAAGGTTCCTTTTCGTCCTTGCCCGCAGAGCTTTCGTTCAGGTCTTTTTCCATCCTTATGCTACAGAGATCCCTGTTGTAAGTGCCATCCCTTCCGGGCAGGGAGTCAGAAAATTCAAAGGTGCTGAAAATGGCAGATTTTTCGCTTATCGCATTTTCCGGGCAAATTTTTCTGCAATAAACCTTACATTCAGTACAGGGATCAAAGGCAACAGGCCCGGTGGGGGAAAGCTCAGCATCTAAACCTAATGCCCTGAGTCGAATTCGGGGACCATGGGACGGAGTTACCAGCATATTATTTTTTCCAATACACCCAAGCCCTGCCAGCACCGCAGCATCTTTGAGAAAAATCCCTCCTTTTTCGATAAAATAATGGAGCTTCGTGGTCTTTATTTTCAAGGTGTTTTCAATTTCCTGGCTTGTCCGTTTTATGATGTCAATCAAAATACGGTTACCGGATGTTCCTCTGCCATCCCACCAGTCAAGTTCAGGTTTATCCTGAGGATGTGAAAGTCCAATCACGAGTACGGATTTTACAGAATCAGGCCAGGAGAATAATTTATTATCAGGACTATCATTCTCATTGATAATACCCGCTCCTGAGTAGTCTCCCATTTGATTATATATGGTATGAGATGCCGATTTTTTAATGTCTTCCATCCTTGCTATACCGGCAAGGGAGGCTCCGTTTTCCATGGCCCTTTCAATAATATGCTTTTCAATGTCCATTGTTTACATTCTCCTGTTTTTGTAAAAAAAGAAGTGGCTGCTGCTGTGGCGCAGGTGGGAGGGAAAAGATACGGAGCGGTTCAGCGTAAAGGCAGGGGCTCCGCCATTCCGGTAAACAGCCTTAAGGCAAAAATCACAAGCCATGCTCCGGCAGCACCATAAACCAAAAATATGATCCAGAAACCTGCGGGCTGTTCATGGGGCCTGAATTCAAGCCGTCCTTTCAAACCGTTTGTACCGCAGGGCAGCCATCCCGTTGCAAGGGTACGAAAATCCATCAGCAGAAGCCCTCATCCCAAAGCAAGAAAAAATATACCCTGAAAAGTCGTCATGCCTTACTCCTGAAAGCCGATATTTTTATCTGACTTCCTTACTTCAATTTCCAAAGTTTTTTCAAATGTAAGATTGTATTTTTTTGCTATCAAAGATAGCAATGGCCCGGAAAAAGAAATTTTTTTTGTATCCTTCTGGGCCTGTTTTGTAAACACAAGCTTCCAGCTCACCCGTCAAGTGGTGGCCCTCAAGAAAGGCAGGAGCGAGCATCTCATATGGAGATCTGGCTCATCAGGCTGCATCAAAAAAAACATGGCACCGAACCCCAGGCATAGAACGAAGTCGCCTGAGCGTGCAGTGCATCCTTAATACTTCCGGTTCACCCACGGCGGTTCCGAACTGCTCCAGCAGGGTATCCATGGAAGAAACAAAAAGAGCCGCATCCACACCTAACCGCTTTAGAATTGGCGGAGTTTTTTTACGGATGCTCATCTTCTTTCGCCGGAGTTGCCTGCCTGTTCAGTCCACTAGCTCTGCATATTTATGGAATCCGAAGGGGATGGCAAAGGAAAGGTCTGTGAGATCGTCAAAGGGGGCAAGGGTAGCTCTGGGTTTTGCAGGGGGGGCATCCGGGGATGTGTCCGGTGATTGAACGGAAGATTCGGAAGAACAGGAAGCCGCATGATGGGACTTAGGGAGAGTTCCTGCAGCAGAACGACTGACTGCCCCTGTCACCCTCTGGGAGAGGGTTATCGGCCCGGTATGCCGATCTGTTGCTACGTCTTTTGCCATGTCAGGGTTTTGTTGCCTGAGTGCCGGGGAGGAAGGGGGGGCATTTCCGGGTACATTCAATTCTGAAGAAACCTTGAGGGCATCCAGCCTTTCCTTGATGGAAGTCTATTCTGAATCTTCGGGTATTTCTGCCATGCCAGCCCGGACAGGATTGAGATCCACATAGGCCATGGCCGCCAGTATGGCCTTTTCATCGAGAAGAGCCTGACTTTTGAAACGTCCCTCCCAGAACCTGCCGGAAATCCCTTCTTCCTGATTGGCTTTCCTTGTAATAAAGTGGGTGTCCAATGGTCGCTGTAATGAAGTGGGTGTCCAATGGTCGCTGCATGGTCGATGGTCGTCTTGTCCAATGGTCGTCTCTATGGTCGCCTGATGGTCGGTAAAATGACAGCAAAATCCCACTCATGTGTCCCATGGAGAGGCACATGAATGGGATAAAAAAGTTACATGCATACCCGGGTTATATTGTACAAAATTGCTTCACATTAGAAAGATTGCTCGTAATGGCTGATGCTGAATGATGATCAAAATAAGTTTTTCAGTTTTTCCTGCATGGCTGGGCTTAGGGGAACCAGTAACTCTGCGTTGTAAGACCCGGTTGGCATGGGCTTCACTGTGGGATCATTTGTTGGATTCCATTTTGTCACATGATCCAGGGTTCCGACAATCTGTGCTGTCGCAACGGCATATTTCCGTGACATTGCCGCAGGCGTTCCATCAAGAACCGCCGGATCAACGTTGGTGGTCACTATAGAGATGGTAGCATCCTTGTTTAAATGAATTTCAAACGTTCTGAATTGCTGCGGAAAGTCCCTAAGAGATGATGTCTCCACATGCCAGAAGCCGTTTTCCGGTCTGGTTGCATCAGATGAGACAAAAGCCTTAACGGTATTCAAATGACGATGACCGGACATCCACATAATCAGGTTCGGATGGCTTTGAAGCTCCGCAATGAGATCCGGATAAGTGACGGCATTTTGCGGATTGACCCACCAGCCCATCGGGGAATTTGGCGTCTCGTCAACACCGATAGGAACGTGGGCAGCAATAATCATGAGCTGTCCCGCCGCCGAACCCTCGGCCAGTTCTTTTTTAAGCCAATCCCAACGTTTGGAATCCAAAAAACCATGACCGTGAATATCGACGGAACCACTGTCTTCGTTCTGTGAGTTGTCCAGCACAATCACCTTGAGCGGAACATTCGACTTCGGAATAAAGCTGTAGCAGGCAAATCCATCTTTAGCATCATCCATATTGAAACCGTGACCTGCCGGTAGGGAAGAGGTTTCAAAAAATTCCTGCATCCACTCATTTCGCAAAAGCGCACGGCGGTCTGGATCAGCAGTTACTTTCGGTGGGCTGTTGAAGTTTTCGACAGGCCCTGCATACTTGATATCCCCATAGGGTGTCGAACCATCAAGCACACCGACGTAGTAATCACGACGGTTAATATTTCGGGGGTCACTCAGGACATCACCCGTGGCAAAGACTTCATCGGAAAGATAGGATTGCCGAAGATCCTTACGCAGGCTGTAGTCCACGGGTATGGATCCCATCCAGAAGATATCGTGATTACCCAGCGTCTTATACCAGGGGATGGACTTATCCAGTCCTGCCGCCTTGTAAGGTTTCTGATAATCAATGGTATCGGCTCCAAGATGTGCGCCTGAACTGGGGGTTATGACCTTACCGTCCATGACATCGATGAACCATCGTACTTCGTTGTACTGTGCGGAGTTGCAGGCATCGCCCAGAGAGATACCGAAGTCCAGGGGGTTTTGCTGATGAAGTGCATTGACTGTCTGCATGGCAGCATCAAGCACATGCGTGGTATAAAGCATGACTCCTGAATAGATTGATGCACCCACCGGTAACTTGGGATGCAGACTTTGAATATAAATCAACTGATTTGGAGATTCTTTATCGGTAATATGAATATCAGTGAAGGTAAAGAAATTCAGGAGTTTTGTTTTTTTTACAACATCATTGCCATTGTAAGCGTTCGGCATAAGATCGAGACGCCTGTCGTGGGGAAGTCCAGGGCCATAGGTCCATTTTCCATATCCGTATTCATCATATTTGGAAATTTCCCATAGGTCGATTGCAGTCGCAGGGGGCGGGTATGGTACGATAGTCCTTTGAGCTGTCGTTTGCACGTCAGCGGCAATCGGGTATACTATAGGATCACTATTACCTGCTGAGCAGCCCCATAAAAAGAAAATCAGCAAGCCTGATAGTAAGACTAAACGGAGCTGTTTGTACAAATACAATGGATTCATTCAGATTTTCTCCTTATTATTTTGATGTTTATCCGCTCTATTTTGAGCATTTTATGAATGTCAAAATAGTAAAGTAGTCAGTAAAAAATTTTGTTTTTTTACCGGTGGGAGGGAAAACATACGGAGAGGTTCAGCGGAAAGGCAGAATCGCTCCGTATCCAGTTCCATATAGAACCGTGGTTCATCAGGCCGCATCAAAAAAGACATCGCACCGAATCCCAGGCATAGAACGAAGTCCCCTGAGCTTGCAGTGCATCCTTAATACTTCCGGTTCACCCACGGCGGTTCCGAACTGCTCCAGCAGGGTATCCATGGAAGAAACAAAAAGAGCCGCATCCACACCTAACCGCTTTAGAATCGGCGGAGTTTTTTCACGGATGCTCATCTTCTTTCGCCGGAGTTGCCTGCCTGTCCAGTCCACCAGCTCTGCATATTCATGGAATCCGAAGGGGATGGCAAAGGAAAGGTCTGTGAGATCGTCAAAGGGGGCAAGGGTAGCTCTGGGTTTTGCAGGGGCGACATCCGGGGATGTATCCGATGGTTGAGTGGACGGTTCGGAAGAAGAGGAATCCGTATTGCGGGGCTTACGGAGATTTCCTGCAACAGAGCGGCTGGCAGTCCCTCTCACTTTCTGGGAGAGGGGTGTCGGCCCGGCATGCCGATCTGTTGCAATGCCTTTTGCCACACCAAGGTCTTTGTCGTCTGGGGGGAGGGGGGAGAGGGGGGCATTTCCGGGTACATTTAATTCTGAAGAAACCTTGAGGGCATCCAGCCTTTCCTTGATGGAAGTATATTCTGAATCTTCGGGTGTTTCCGCCATGCCAGCCCGGACAGGATTGAGATCCACATAGGCCATGGCCGCCAGTATGGCCTTTTCATCGAGAAGAGCCTGACTTTTGAAACGTCCCTCCCAGAACCTGCCGGAAATCCCTTCTTCCTGATTGGCTTTTCTTGCTATGGATTCATTGAGCATACGCATGAACCATGAAATATCAAAAAGGCGGCTCCGGTAGAGGCCTGCAAGCTCTGCCAGCTGATGCTGATCCGAATGGCTCAGATCTCCGGTTTGTGCAAGGTAACGCCTTACCACATCCGGGCCTGTAAAAAGCTGAATCCAGCGGGTGAAAACCTCATGATTCGACCATGACAAAGCCCTGTTTTCATCCACATGCAGGATAATATGGTAGTGGTTGCTCATGACTGAATAGGCCGCCACATCAATGGAAAAAATGGCCGAAAGCTCCATGATGCGTTCTGCGATCCAGCCCCGGCGGTGGTTAAAGTCCATGCCGGACTGGTTATCCTTGCCACAGAGAAAGGCCCTGCGGACACAGCGGCAGACACAGTGATACCAGGGAGTGCTTTCAAGGCTGATGAGGGTGGATCGGGGATAGGTCATGGCGACTCCTTGCCTTAAAAGATGCTGTTTTTAAAGGCCAAGATAGAAGAGCCGGGGAAGAATGTAAACAACAAAGGGGCGTCCTATCCTAGTCTGTTTTCCCTCCTCATTCTTCACCCCCATCAGTCCCCCGATGCATTATTCATCATCCTTTCCATCTACTCCCCTGCACAAGCCAATCTTTACAAAAAAGTCTTGATTTTTTGAATTGATTGGATAGTATCTACCTTACTTATAAATATGTGGGGTAGATACTGTCTATGTCCAGAAAGAAAAATCGGGCCAGTGCCCAGGATAAAGCCAAAGAGTTTATTCGCCAGAGCGGTGGGATTATAAAAACATCTGACGCGCTTTTGGCCGGAATTCATCCCAGAGTATTTTACCAGCTACGTGATGCCGGAGACCTTGAGCAGATCTCAAGGGGAGTTTATCGGCTAACGGAGATGGAAGCCGTATCGAACCCCGATTTTGTCATTGTTGCCATGAGAATTCCCAATTGTGTTATCAGCCTTGTTTCGGCACTGTCTTTTCACGAAATAACGACTCAGATCCCCCATGAAGTTTCTGTAGCAATACGAAAGGACAGCAAAGCTCCGATAATTGATTATCCTCCCGTAAAATTTCATAAATTCTCCAGCGATTCCTTTCAGGCCGGAATAGAGGAACACCAGATTGACGGCATCTTTGTGAAGGTTTACAGCCCGGAAAAAACACTGGCAGACTGCTTTAAGTTCCGCAATAAAATTGGAATGGATATCGTGCTTGAGGCTCTGAAGCTTTATAAAACCAGAATGACGTTTGACCATAAAAAAATTATGGAGTATGCCAAAATTTGCAGGGTGGATAGGGTCATGCTCCCCTATCTTGAGGCAAGCATATGAAATCTTATCAAAATATCTCTGCTTCAGTAAGACAGCGCCTCCTTAACCGGTCGAAAGCAGACAATCGCTCATTTAATGAACTGCTCCAGTACTATGCTATGGAGCGTTTCCTGTATCGTCTGTCCCTATCATGCCACTCACAGGATTACATCCTGAAAGGGGCTCTCATGCTCAGGGTATGGAATGCTCCGGAGTTCAGGCCGACCATGGACATTGATATGCTTGGAAGAACCTGGAACCAAGAGAAAAATATCATCTCTCAGATCCGTAACATTCTTGCTGTGACGGTTGATCCTGACGGTCTGAGTTTTGATCCGGAATCAATTCTGGCTGAAAAAATAACCGAAGATGCTGATTATGAAGGAGTTCGGGTAAGATTTCGTGGTTTTTTGGGAACCGCCAGAATCACGATACAAATGGATATTGGTTTTGGAGATATCGTCTATCCGGAACCTGAGAGGGCAGAGCTTCCATGTATGCTGGATTTCCCTGCCCCATCCTTACTTTGTTACAGCCGGGAGAGTGCCATTGCTGAAAAGTTTGAGGCAATGATCAAGCTTGGGCACTTGAACAGCCGTATGAAAGATTTTTATGATATCTGGCTTTTGTCCCGTCAGTTTCAATTTGAACTCAGCAATCTTGCAGAGGCTGTAAAGCTTACGTTCGGACAGCGCAGGACGGAATTAAAACATCCTATAGAAGCTTTTTCTGCGCATTTTGGCTTATCACGGCAAACCATGTGGACCGCATTTTGTAAAAGATTGAAACAGGATCACGTGCCTGCATCTTTTCAGGGCATAACGGCAGCAGTGGAATCGTTTTTAGATCCGGTCATTAAAGGTGTTTCGGACGACATTGTCTGGAAACCGGCAGGTCCTTGGTCATAATTGCTTTTGCCAAATAGCTTGCCATAAGTGGTCTTTTTTTTCGGAAGGAAAGACACGACACCTCTGTGCAGAACTACGTGAGGAAACAACAAAGTGGGTGTCCTGTGATTATTCTTCCTGATTGGCTTTCCTGGCAACGGACTCATTGAGCATACGCATGAACCATGAAATATCATAGAGGCGGTTCCGGTAGAGGCCAGCAAGCTCTGCCAGCTGATGCTGATCCGAATGGGTCAGATCTCCGGTTTGCGCAAGGTAACGCCTTACCACATCCGGGCCTGTAAAAAGCTGAATCCAGCGGGTGAACCTCATGATCCGACCATGATAAAGCCCTGTTTTCATCCACACGCAGGATAATATGGTAGTGGTTGCTCATGACCGAATAGGCAGCCACATCAATGGAAAAAATGGCAGCAAGCTCCATGATGCGCTCTGCGATCCAGCCCCGGCGGTGGTTAAAATCCATGCCGGACTGGTTATCCTTGCCACAGAGAAAGGCTCTGCGGACACAGCGGCAGACACAGTGATACCAGGGAGTGCTTTCAAGGCTGATGAGGGTGGATCGGGGATAGGTCTGGTGATTCCTTGCCTTAAAAGATACTGTTTTTAAAGGCCAAGATAGAAGAGCAGGGGAAGAATGTAAACAACAAAGTGGGTGTCCTATGGTCGTCAGGGGAAGAATGTAAACAACAAAGTGGGTGTCCTATGGTCGTCACTATGGTCGTCTGTACTTAGTCATCAACCTTTTTTGCTTGTTAAGAACAGGGGTAGCCACGTATTATTATCCACAAACTTTCAATCTTTTTCGTATTGCATATCTATCTGAACACCGAGTAACTTAGATTCCGGAGAATCGTCTTTTAACTCTAGTCTTACCGTGCCAAATATTTCCTCAAATTCTTCTTCTACAAGAACATCTTTTAGAGATGTTAACTGATCTTCGTTAATGGTAGCTATATATTGTTTTTCGTATGCTTTAGTCAATTTGTGGGCAAGCTGTAACAATATTGCTCTTTGTCTAGGGTCTATATCACTAAACAACCTACTATCATGGAAAATACTTTGAAAACGATGAACTCTGGAATTAATTAAGTTGTTTAAGTCATAGCAGAAGATTTTAACTTCGTTAATTCCATCTGAAGCGTCATTTTGAATTTTCGCACTTATTTTGAATCGTTCTTGGTTGTTGCCCTCGTTATTTTGAATTGAAATGCCAGCAGGTACTTCAGGATAAAACTCATTTACCAGGTCTCTAAATCCAAGATAGACAGGATGCTCTTGTTCTTTATACGCTTCCAAATACTCGATTGTAGTTACTTCTTGGCTTGATAGTTCCTTTTGCGCCTCTGCCATTTCTTTTTTAGAATGTACCGAAATATTCTTGTAATCTTGCAGTTTAGAAAGCTTGCTCTTTAGTTCAATTAATTTGGCATTGATTGCAGAAAAAAAGTCTAACGCTCGACTTTTTGCCAGCAATTTCATTTGCTCATCAAAAGCTTTCTGAAGCTCATCCTTGCTTTTTTCTTCTTCCAAATGTGTAGCAGACAACTTCCTAAGCTCTTTAGCTAATCGTTCACTTCGTTTAACATGAATACTTTTATGGAATGCAGTGACATTTTCGAGCGATTGTAGCGTTCCTTCTTTAAATATTTCAGTAATTTCACCATAAAGATTATAAACTTTCTCTAAGTCCAAATCCTGATATAAGTTCATACTGTGCTTTATATTTTTGATACTAGTGTTTAAGTAATAAAGCCTGTTTTTCATTTGTGACAGTTTTTCAGCCATACCGTCCGCTTCCGCTTGGATCGCCGCGTAGTTTTCTGCCACGTTATAGTTTTTAATGTCAGATTCTAGTTTCTTTACATCTTGTGTTAATCGAGAAATCTCAAATTCAACATCTAAATCGCCAGTGTAGTATTCCCTTATTACTGGGTCATTTTTGAACGACTTTTCGAACTTTTCTAACTCTTGGTAACGTTTCCGCGTGTTTCGTTTTTGATAGACATAAGCAAGGTCTAATTCAAGCAAGAAGGCATTATTTACCAAGGATGAAAATGGCTGCTCTTTAGCAGTTGCGAGGCTTGATACATAACTTCCCCGGCCTGTACGATAAAAACGAGAAAGAACAGTCCTAAAAGTAAGATATGGTGAGTCTTCAGGTATATCTACAAGCATCCGCTCCATTTCAGCATTGAAAGCAGTTTGCCCGAACTCCTTATCATTTAGATAAATCTTGTTTTGATTTTTTGCAGCACGGTTTGCGGTAAACTTTTTATCACCAACCTTGAAGCTAAGAGTAAACTCCCACCCCGATAAATACTGTTCAAATGCTGGAATTTTGTTGGAACCAAGGCAAAAATTAACGATCTGGAGCAACAATGACTTCCCAACACCATTGTATGTATTATTTTTATCATTTGATGTGCTTTTCCCAATAATTAGGGTTAAACCCTTGGGGTTAAAATGAACTGTGTTAAAAGATGGCTTATTCGCTTCTAGAGAAATTAACTGCATTTGACTACTTTTCCTTGTTCATTCAGCTCAATCGCTCCACATGCATATAAAAAATCTAACGCTAAAATGATGTGTTCAAAATCATGACTAATGAGAAAATTGAGATTCTTCAACTTGTCATAGATTTGTTCAGGGGTCTGTGGATGAGACAATAAATTTAGAACATTTGCGCCCAACCCTAAAAGTGATTCAGACAATCGTATGTGCTTTTGTGGACTAAGCATTTTCAATCACCTTCGGTTCATAACCTTCAGGTGGTTCCTCAAAGATGTCACATGCCTCAAAAAAGAAAGCCATAACAGCGATTACATTTCTTTCGTAATCACGCCTCTGCATATTAGACAAGTTTTCAGGCAACATTTCATCAACCATGTTTTTAAA
The DNA here is from genome assembly GCF_026155325.1 of Desulfobotulus pelophilus. NCBI lineage: Bacteria > Pseudomonadati > Thermodesulfobacteriota > Desulfobacteria > Desulfobacterales > Desulfobacteraceae > Desulfobotulus > Desulfobotulus pelophilus. The sequence continues at coordinate 137,469 of NZ_JAPFPW010000004.1, forward strand.
AACTATATCGGACTCAGGCAAGCCTGTAGCTACCGCAGCTTCCGCCTTGTCAGTATTTAAGTGGTGTTGATACATTTCGTTCAACGAGTCTCTAGACTGTTGGCGGGAAAACTTACTATTGGTTCGAAAATAGTCATCAACATAGCCTACTTGATATGCTCCAACATTTAAGTGCATCGCAGTACTTTTGCCCAGTTTATTAAAGTGTATCTTGTTATAAAAATCAGGTGGTTCATTGGTTTGAGAGTCAGAAAAGCCACTGTAGTTCTTAGATACATAACCTACAATTTCTGCAACGATTGAATTATCGATAAACCCGATATCTTCTGGCTTTGGATAATAACCACATATTGAGGCAATACTGTCCTCTGGTAACTCCATGAAAATGTCTTCTAACTCAGAGGAAAGAAACACATCACAAACCTCCAGACTATACTTATTCTTAACGCTATTTAGTGTTGTATAAATTTCTGGGTAGGCACCATGATATTTATCGTTGAACACAAAGTAGAAGTGTCTAATTTCATACTTATGCTCATTCCCCCAATACGCAATTAGTCCGTCTAAATCTTTTTCGATTTTTGAAGTGGCGGAAGTGGGATTGCCAGTCGGAGATTGAGGAGAATAAACTTGAAAATATTTTCCCTCTAATGGGATAAATCCATCATTTTTTCTATCACCAATGCGTCCTTGTGGTTTTACTTTTTTAAAGTCTTTATTCGATGCACGCATCACATCGCAGAACAAATCTTCGAATGCATTTCCATTTGACTCGTAGATACGCAACTTAAAGGCTTTACGTACATCTAATTTTTGCTGAACATCCATTGACGAATTCCTTTCACTGCATCATCGACAGTTTTCTTTTTATAGCCTTGGCTAGTTTAGGGCTCACAGCTTTAACGAATTAACTATAAATATTCGTTGACTGAAGGCACTACACTTCCATTAGAAATTAACGCCGCGCTCTGCGGCAAACTTGGAGCGCAGCGGAAAATTTGTCCGACAGCAGCGCTTTGTTATGCCCGAGATCTATCAACATTCTCTTGCAATCTTCTTCTTAACTCGTCAGATAGATCAATCTCATATGGAATACGATCAAACTCTTCAAATGCATCAAGAAGATATTGATCGTATTCATAAGATGTTTTGCCCATGCTAAATCCACCACACTGAATAGAGTTCATCAATGCATCTGCGTAAGGCTGTGTTGCGGCTACTTTTCTCAACTCGAAATATCGTCGATATACGATATCTATTATGTATTTTTTGAACCTGTCAGAAAGCGCATCAGTCACCAGTATTTGTTTGGCTATCTGACCAAGTGCCAACATGCTACTTTTAGGTATGTTCCCATTTTCGTGGTGTGCCAATGTTGTTTCTAGTGCAACGTTGTCTTGATCCAACGGCAGATGGTCAACAGCAGAAGCCCACTTACAAAGACAAGAGGTTATTTCATACAGTGCATAATGGTATTTAGTAGGCCACTCTGCATGAAAGTCGACAAGTTTCTCGTTGGGATCTAAATTTCTTACGATACGCTCAACAAAGTGCGTAAAGTAATAGAGCCACATATGCCATTGTATGTTCTGGTACAAAGCGCTTGTGACCATGATATCGAAAAATCTAATTCCCACCATAAGTTTTGAATCCCACTGCCCCTCCTCAAAAAAATCACCCATAGGTTCATTATATGGGTCAGGTAAGGAACTGCTGTATAACTCATCTAGATGGGAAATAACAAATTCCCCAATAGGCCTATATACCCCGTATCTTTCAGCAACCTTGCAATCTCCGAATAAGTAATTGAGGAGCCGGTTTCTTTTAGGGAGGGCATAACGATCTCTCCCGGCCAAGTTCTGATTGTTGCGCACCTCATGATACAAAACACTTTTTGTATCTTCTGCCAAGTATCTTAGGTACGTATCTACAAATTCATTATTTTCGTAAAATTCATAAGGGAATATTTGCAACGCGAAATATGGCCTTATTTCAGAAATCGCTTTGACGGTTTTTCTGTTTATCAAAACCTCATGCACAATTTCCGTTGCGACTTCCTTTTCTCTTTCATAGGTGGGAAATACTCGAGCCAACAGCCCAGAGCACTTCCTTAGAACTGTATGGATTATATCACGCCCCATTGGTTCACGTCCTTTGGGAGTACCCCCTAACTCAGAAATCAACGATCGAACATCTGGATAGTCTCTTGAGTGCCGTTGAAAATAGGCATGGAGTCTTGAGAGTACTGAGCGCCCGTTATATATACGTGCAACATGGTTGATATTTCTCTCAATCAACGAGAATAGTTCTGAGTATTTTTTCTCACGTGAAAGCTCAAAAACATATTCCCTGAATTTAACAATGTTAGATCTAGAGAGCCGTCTAATACGCAGGTAAACGTATAATGTCAGGGACATTATCAGGATTATTAAAAATGAAGCATTAGAAGGCGTGATTGACCATCTAGAGAGATTTAAGCTTGGCGTAAGGCCCAAGGATCTAAATGTTTGGTAAAACTGCAAATACAGAATAGACGCCACGGAGATTAATAGTATTGCCCAGCCAACCTTTCCAAATCGAAGAGAGATCTCTAACCGTCTTACCCTAGGAATAATTGCATAAGCTGCGACAAACAAACCCGCAACTGTTATCAGGCTATCTAAGTTCACACATTACCTCTCAAGGGTGCATAATCGTGGTGCTGACCGGCGCCGAGCGCCGATCAAGCAGACGAAGTCTGGTTGATCGGTGTGAGGTGTCCGGTCGAGTACCTTGTTCAGGCGCGTAGCGCCGGGGCAAGGTACTCGACGTAGTCAGCACCACGATTCACGGCGGCGCAGCCGCCGTGAACATATTATTGTGTGGTTCCGTACAACCACCATTTTTTAACAAAGACCCGACAAAAAAAACCACAAAATAACACTTTCCTAACCGTATAACCCTCAATGTATCATGCTGGATAGAAAACTATCTATTTCAGATTCCCATCCCCTGTAAAAACCCCCATCAAAAAAAGTTCCCACAGCGGCTGAAAAAGGATTCAATTTTCATAGTCCACCCCACCCATTAAGGCAAGTTTTTTCCTCCCCATTCTTCCCCCCCCATCAGCCCCCCCGCATTATCCATCATCCTTTCCGCCTATTCCCCCTGCACAGCCCAATCCTTACAAAAAAGCCTTGATTTTTTATCCTAAAAAATGTTAGTCGCATCAAAATATTTTACCATCTTTTGATTTCCGGGTAAAAGAGCTGAGGCGGAGAAGAAAGCTGATAATAATGATATGGAGCAAAAGAGGAAAACATGAAAAAATACCTGATTGCAGCCATGGTTTTTATGATGGCAGCCATGCTTGGCGTGGGATGCACATCAAAAAGGGCGGTGGACCCAGCCCTGCAGATCCACCCCGATGGCCGGTACAGGGGCGTGTATGGCGATGGCGGTGAGCAGCAGATCAGCATTGAGTTTCATCTGAAAGACGGACTTCTGACCAAGCTCTCCTTCAGGCATTTGCAGTATAAGGGTAAGGATTACAGGCGTGCAAAAGAGGGCGATGGGGACTGGCCCGTTCTGCATCAGCATGGGATGGTGCTGGCCTATCTGGAAGGAAAGCCCTTGAGTGCCGTTTTGGACCTCTACAATCCGGGAAATGTGGTGGCGGATGTGGATGGATTTTCCGGTGCTACGATCCGGGGCAGTAAAATCATTTCTGCCATACGGGACGGCCTGAACAGGGGCATTTACTAAAAAATCAGCAGGAAGAAACCGGTATTTGCTGCCTGAGGAAGTGATGGGGTTTCTGCCAAGCAATGATTGATCTGAATTGCGGGAGGTTTCACCTTTGGGGTGGAGTCTCCTTTTTTTGTTAGACTCGTAAAAAAGTGAGGAAGGGCAGGGAGCTCCATGATCTGATATGAATGGTGCCGGAAGAGTGCGGTATCCGTGGGGAATTGTCCTGTGTTATTATTTTAGGTTTGACAAAAAAAGTACATTCTGAAAAAAACCTTTCTGGAAAGGGAGGTAGCCCATGGCAGAAAAGCCGTTTCAAAAAAATCAAAGTGTTCTGCCGGATCATCTGGAAGAAAAATTTTCGGTTCTGATGCGCAGTTTACCCGGTATGGCCTATCATCGCAGAAAAGATGAATTCTGGACCTTAACCTTTGCCAGTGAAGGAGCCCGCCGTCTTTTCGGGGATCTGGCCTGGGAAAAAATCCGCTCCGGGGTCACCTGCCTTGGGAATATGGTGCATGAGGAAAGCTATCCCCATGTTCTGGAATCTCTGGAAAGGGCGCTGGCCCGGAAGGAGCCTTACCAGCTGGTGTATCGGGTCAACTCCCTTCTGCATTCAGACAGATGGGTGTGGGATCAGGGGGAGGGCGTTTACGATGAAAAAGGGCATCTGCTTGGTGCCGAAGGTTTTGTAACGGATTTTACGGCATTCAAAACCATGGAAAGGGAACTCAGGGAAGAGATTGGCCGTCTGCGGTGCCGGGAAGACAGCCCTTTGCCGGAACCTGTTATTCCCGGCATCATTGGGCAGACACCGGAAATGATGGCCGTGTTCCGGCTTGTGCAGCAGACCGCATCAAGCGATGCCGCCGTTATTCTCTATGGAGCATCGGGTACGGGCAAGGAGCTTCTGGCCCGGGCCATCCATGATCAGAGCCTGCGCAGCAGGGGGGCTTTTGTTCCGGTGAACTGCGGGGCCATTCCGGAAAACCTCATGGAAAGCGAGTTTTTCGGTTACAGAAAAGGGGCCTTTTCCGGAGCAGACCGGGATCAGCCGGGCATTCTGGATAAGGCCCACGGCGGCACCCTTTTTCTGGATGAAATCGGAGAAATTCCCCTTTCCATGCAGACCCGCCTTCTCCGGGCCATTGAAGGGGGCGGCTTTAGTCCCGTGGGCAGCCGGGAAATCCGTCACCCGGATTTTCGCATCCTTGCGGCCACCAACCGGGATCTGGAAGAATGGGTGCGGCAGGGCAAGATGCGGGAGGATTTTTTTTATCGCATTCATGTGGTGCCCGTTCATATTCCTCGTTTAAAGGAGAGAAAGGCGGACATCCCCCTGCTGGTCAGCCATTTTCTGGAGAGTTTGCCCGGTACACCGCCTCTGGGAGCGGCGGAGCTCCATCGTCTCATGGCCCATGACTGGCCCGGCAATGTGCGGGAGCTTTGCAATGTGATCCGGCGTTATGCCCTGCTTCATACTCTGGATCTCCCGGAGCGGGGAAAGGCCTTTGGGATGAAGAAGCCTCCGGCTCTGCCTGCCTGCGGAACCCTGCAGGAGCAGATGGCCCTGATGGAGGCGGCGGTGATTCGGAAAACCCTTGAGGAAACGGGTTTTCACAGAAGTGAGACCGCGCGGATTCTTGGCATAGACCGGAGAAGTCTTTATACCAAGATGCAGCGGCATGGAATTGGGAAGAAAGGTTCTCAATCTGGGATGTATTCATCTCATCTTGAATAAGTATATGGATTAAAACAATTTTTTGTTTTTGTTTAAAGAAGGTGGGTAGTATTCTTCCCCTTCAGGCCACACCATTTTCCAAAAAGAAAAATGGTGTGGCCTTGTTTTTTAGGCACCTGCAATATGTTTCGTTTCTGGCACGCACCCTGCACTACAGCCCTTCGGAAGTGTGAATTTAACGGATGAACGAAGGAGAAGGGTATGATGAGCGGAGCAAGGATGCCGGATGTGATTCTGATAGGGGATAAGCTTTCGGATGTGGCCCGGCATCTGGGTATTCTGGGCCGGGGCATGGTGACATCCCAGATTCCCCAGATTGAAAGAATATTCCCCGGCATTCCCCAGCTGGAATGTACCCGGTGCATCATGGGGGATAAGCGAAGGGTGCTGTATACCGCGGCCAAACGTATGGGCGTGAACTGGATTGTGCTGGAAAAGGACGGCCCGGATGGGCCGGGCTGGTCTGGCATGAATCCCGCCTCCATGGAGGAAGAGCTCCGGCAGGAGGGCTATCGGGTGGATGTGGTGGATTTTACGGAGGGGCTTGAAAAGGCCGTGATGGATGCGGGGAGAATTTTTGAAAGGGAAAAGGAAGGGGCCAGACTGATTAAGGGATACGGGGAGAAAATGGCCGGGCTTTCGGAAAGCATGCCCCGGAACCTTGGGCTGAAGGTGGCGGTTTTCCTTGGCATGGTCCATCCGGAAACGGGCCAGCATTATCTGGTTGCCGAAGGCCCGGACACCTTCTGCTGTCAGCATCTTCTCCGGCCCATGGGCTGTGAGGAGGTGGGAGGATCCCTTGTGTCCGGTGAGGGGCCGGAAGTCCTGCAGAGCCTTTTTGCCCTGAAAGACGTGCGGCCGGATGTGCTGGTGTTCACGGGTGATGCCCAGGTGGGGCTGGGGCTTCTCCATGGGGAAGTGGCCGGAGACAGGGCGCTGCTGGAGGTTCCTGCCCTGCGGGATCTTGCCCTCTTTGCCCTTCCCCATGTGAGCGGCGGCGAACCCATGGATTATCCTGCCCGGATGCAGCAGTGGATCATGGCCTTTTCACCCTTTAAAGATCGGTAAGGAGTACGGGATGTTTTGTAAAAAATGGGCGGTATGGATGATAACACTGGCCTTTCTGCCTCCCTTTGCCATGGCGGACGGGCCGAAGGATCTGGAAATGGACGGGGTGGTGGTCACGGCCACCCGCACGGAAAGTGATCTTCTGCGGCTTCCTGCTTCGGCGGATCGTCTGGAGGGGGATGCCCTCAAGGACAGGGGAGCAGGGGATATCACGGATATTCTTTCCACCCTGCCCGGTGTGGACATTTCAGGGGGAACGGGTCACAGCCGTCAGCCTGCCCTGCGGGGTCTTCCCGAAAGCCAGACCATCATTAAAATAGACGGGGCAAGGGAAAATTATGTGCAGAAGGCAGGGGATGCCCAGACCACCATTCTGCTGGACCCGGATCTTCTCAAGGCCGTGGAAGTGGTGAGGGGACCGGCTTCCACCCTGCACGGCGGAGGCGGTATCGGTGGTGTTATTGCCTTTACCACCAAAGATGCGGCAGATCTGCTGCGGCCGGGTCAGTCCTTTGGTGCTTCTCTGCGTGCGGGGGCCTCCACGGCGGACAGCAGCCGGGACGGGAGTCTCATGGCCTATGGCAGAAGCGGAGATGCGGATCTTCTGGCTTTTTCCTCATACAGGGATTACGGCTCCTATACGTCCAGTGATCCGGACAGGGCCAAGACCCGTCTTTCCGGAGACAGGCGGCAGCACCTGATGAAGGCTTCCTGGATTCCCGATGAAGGCAGGCGGGTGAGTTTCAGCGCATCCCGCTATGAGCAGGCCTACAAATATCCGGATGAGGGCAGCTGGTACGAGAGTGAGCAGAACCGCTTTCTTGCCGCACTGGAGCTGGATCCCGGCAGCCAGTGGGTGGATGCTCGCATGACCCTCATGCATTCCGAACGGAAAGAAGATCAGTTTAATAATGTCAGAAATGGCCTGAAATTCACCTCTTCCGGTGTGGATGTGCAGAATGCCATGCGTTTTGTGGCAGGCCCCACACGCCACCGTGTGGTGGTGGGCGGGGATTTCTATAAGGATGAATACAGGCCGGAAACGGACAGCTGGACCGATCCTCCCGGAGAAGGCAGGGACGGCGGGCTTTTCATTCAGGATGAGATGGCGCTGGCGGATGGAAAGATTCTTATCATTTCCGGTCTTCGCTATACCTGGTTTGACCGCAGTGGCAAACGTTCCGATGCCGGTGACGGCAGTGACTCCCGCCTGAACCCACGGGTTTCCCTAAGCTGGAATCCTCTGGAGAGCCTCGGGTTTTATGCCAGCTATGCCGAGGCCTTCCGCCCGCCTCTGGTGAGCGAGATGTACGCGGAGCTGGATTTTATGATGCCTCCCGTACACATTCAGGTGCTGGCCAACCCGGATCTGAAGCCGGAAACGGCCAAAACGCGGGAGCTTGGCATGCATGTGAGCCGCAACGGGCTTTTCAGCCACAGGGATGCCCTTCGGTTCAAGGCCGTCTGGTTCACCGAGGACATTGAGGATCTGATCAGCATCAAAACCCTGAAAGATCTGGACCCTCCCCATTCCTTTGAGCGCATTGTGCAGACCGTGAATGTTGAATCCGCCAAACGTCAGGGCTATGAGCTGGCAGCCACCTACGGCATCGGGGATTTTGGCATGCTCTTCACCTATGCGAAGGTCGATAACCGGGAGTCTTCGGACAAAGACAGCTGGGCCGGGGCAACTCCCGGAGTGTTCCAGAGCCGAATCCATTACCATTTTGTGGAAACGGGTCTGCGCTTTGGCTGGCATGGCCGTTTTGTGGAGTCCTTCAAGGCCGAAGGCAAAACCTGGGAGTCCCACAAGATCCACGGACTCTTTGCCCGTTGGGAAGGCCGGAGCGGTTCCCTTGATGGTCTTTCCGCAGGGATCTTTGTGGACAACCTGCTGGACGAAAGCTACCGGGCCTATCATTTCAAGGATTCCGGTGCGGGCATTGGACGGAACCTGAGGGTTTCTTTGGGGTATCGCTTCTGATCTTTGCGATTAGCGGGCCATCCCCTTCTCCTGTTGGGAGAGGAGGATGGCTCTGGATTGATGCAGGGGCAGGCTTTGCGCCTGCTTGCTTTTGTGGCGGCACCCCCTGCGGGTGCCTGTCTTCTGCTGTTTTGTTTTGTAAGAATCGGGTGTCCGGGTATGTGTGTTCAGCGTATTTTTCTTTTCTTCTGCCTGTTTTTGATCATGAATTCCCATGGAGAAGCTCTGGCCCTCCACGCCTTTAGTGCGGATGGCGAGCCTCTTTATGCCTCTGACTTCACCCATTTTTCCTACGTAAATCCCCATGCGCCCAAGGGCGGAGAGCTGCGCTGCCACACCATTGGCACCTTTGACAGCTTCAACCCCCTGCTGCTCAAGGGTCGCCCTGCGGAAGGCATTCATCTGATCTACGACACCCTTCTTGTGGAAAGCGAGGATGAGCGGGATGTGGCCTATGGTTTGCTGGCTTCCGAAATTCATGTGCCTCCGGATCTTTCCCATGTGATTTTTCAGCTGCACCCCGAAGCCCGTTTTGCCGATGGCAGCCCCGTCCGTGGGGAGGATGTGGTGTTTTCATGGGAAATGCTGCAGGCCCATTTTGGTTCCGCCCTGCGCCGTTACAGCGAGGCCGTGGCATCCGTAACCGTTCTTTCCGGTAACCGGGTGCGTTTTGATTTTCGGGAACAGCAGAACCCCTCCCTTGTTCTCATGGTGGGTCGCCTGCAGATTCTTCCGGCCCATTACTGGGAGGATAAGGACTTTGGCCGTGCGGATCTCACCCCGCCCATGGGTTCCGGTCCCTATGCCGTGGCGGAGGTGGAAGCGGGCAGGCGTGTGGTCTATGCCCGCCGAGTAGATTACTGGGCCGCAGACCACCCCGTAAACCGGGGGCGCTGGAATTTTGACCGCATCCGTTATGAGTATTTTCGGGATGATACGGTGGCCATGGAGGCCTTCCGCGCCGGGCTTTATGATTTTCGCTTTGAGTCTTCCGTGAAAAACTGGGCCACCCGCTATGAAGGCCCCCGTTTTGGCGATGGCCGTATCCTGAAACAGACGCTGGAGAACCGGGAGCCATCGGGCATGTATGGCCTTGTGATGAATACCAGAAGGCCTGTGTTTGCGGACAGGCGGATAAGAAAAGCCATGCTGTTTGCCTTTGATTTTGAATGGGCCAACCGTCGTTTTTATTATGGTGAATATGAGAGAACGGAAAGCTATTTTGAAAATTCAGACATGAAAGCCCCGCCCCTTGCCGATGAAGGGGAGGCTGCCATTTTGCGATCCTTCGGGGATGACCTGCCCGAAGGCGTACTGGAAAATCCCCTGAGCCTGCCCCTGACGGACGGAAGCGGCCATAACCGGGAAGGTCTCATGGAGGCGGACAGGCTGCTCAGGGAAGCAGGCTGGGTGGTGGAAGGGGGCAGAAGGGTGCATGGGAAAACCAAGCAGGTTTTTCGGTTTCAGTTCCTCACGGATTCCCGCAGGGAGGAGCGCATGCTCCTGCCCTTTGCCCGCAGTCTCGGACGCCTTGGCATTGAGATGCGGATTCACATGGTGGATGGCCCCCAGTACACCCGCCGTCTGCGGGGCTGCGATTTTGACATGATTGTGGCAGGTTTCGGGGCAGGTCACAGGCCGGGCCGGGAGCTTGCCGTGGCCTTTCATTCCGCAAGCCGTGACCGGAAGGATCAGCGGAATTTCATGGGTATTGCCGATCCTGTGGCAGACGGCCTCATTGAGAAGATCCTTTCCAGAGAAAGCCGCCGGGAGATGATCCCCTATGTCCGTGCTCTGGACCGCATACTGCGTCACGGCCATTATGTCATTCCCTTTGGTGCGGGAAAGCGGCGGTATCTGGCAAGGGCTGTTCACATTCAGTCTCCGGAAACACCTCCGCCATGGGGCAGGGGTGTGAGCACATGGTGGTACGGAGAAGAAGACCGGGCAGCCGCCCCAGCTTCTGAGGGAGAGTCATGATTGCTTATATCGCAAAAAGGGTTTTTCTTCTTGTTCCCACCCTTCTGGGTATTCTGGCCTTAAATTTTTTCCTTGTGCAACTGGCTCCGGGCGGGCCGGTGGAGCAGATGATCAGCCGCATGGAGGGCAGGGGCGACCGGGCGCTGGAGCGCATCACCGGCGCAGAGGGGGATGCCATTTCCATGGTGGAAACCTCTTTGGACAGCACTTCATCCTACCGGGGCAGGGACGGGATTTCCCCGGAGCTGGTGGCGGAAATTGAGAGGCGTTTTGGTTTTGACAGGCCGCTGCATGAGCGGTTTTTTTCCATGCTGAAAAGCTATCTTCTTCTGGATTTCGGGGAGAGTTTTTTCAAAGATCGCAGCATTCTTGGCATGATCGGGGAGAAAATGCCCGTATCCCTGTCTCTGGGGCTCTGGAGCACCCTTGTGATCTATCTGGTTTCCATCCCTCTGGGAATCCGCAAGGCCGTGTGCCACGGCTCACCCTTTGATGTGTGGACCAGCTTTGTCATTGTGATCTGCAACAGCATTCCCGTATTTCTTTTTGCCGTGATCCTCATCGTTATCTTTGCAGGGGGCAGTTATCTGGAATGGTTTCCCCTCCGGGGGCTTGTTTCCGATCATTTCCATGAACTGTCCTTTACGGGAAAAGTTCTTGATTATTTTCATCATCTGGCCCTGCCCATCCTTGCCATGACCATCGGGGGGATTGCCGGTTTTGCCATGCTCACCAAAAACTGCTTTCTGGATGAAATCCGTCATCAGTATGTGGCCACGGCCAGAGCCAAGGGAGCCAGCGAAGGGCGGGTGCTTTTCGGCCATGTGTTCCGCAATGCCATGCTCATTGTCATTGCAGGGCTGCCCGGAACCTTTCTGGGTCTCTTCTTTACGGGTTCCATGATGATAGAGGTGATTTTCTCTCTGGACGGTCTGGGCCTCATGGGCTTTGAGGCCACCATGAACAGGGATTATCCCGTGATGTTTGCCGGGCTTTATATTTCCACCCTCATGGGCCTGTTTGTGAAAATTCTCTCGGACATCACCTATGTGCTGGTGGACCCGAGAATCCATTTTGATGCAGGGGGAGTATAAACCATGCGTGCTGTCACCCGCCGCCGGATGAAAACCTTTGCCAGCAATCGCAGGGCATGGATCTCCTTATGGATGTTCATGACGCTTTTCACGGCAAGTATTTTTTCCGAGTTCATTGCCAATGAAAGACCCCTTGTACTGTATTTTCAGGATCGAATGTATTTTCCCGTTTTTTCTGAGATTCCGGAAACCCTGCTGGGCGGATATTTTGAAACGGATGCGGATTTCACGGACCCTGCGGTCATTGCCATGGCAGAGGCCCATGGCTGGATGCTCTGGCCGCCGGTCCGCTTTTCATGGCATACGGTGAACCTTGCAAGGGAGGGTGTGTATCCTGCTGCACCCGGTGAGGGGAACTGGCTGGGAACCGATGACCATGGCCGCGACATTCTGGCGAGGCTTCTCTACGGGTTCCGGGTCTCCGTACTTTTTGGTCTTTGTCTGGCTGTTTTCAGTACGCTTGTGGGCATTGTGGCCGGGGCGGTGCAGGGGTATTTCGGCGGCAAAGTGGATCTCTTTGGCCAGCGCTTCATGGAAATCTGGTCCGGTCTTCCCATGATCTATCTGCTCATCATCCTTTCAAGCTTCATGCAGCCGGGCTTTTTTGTGCTGCTCTTCATCATGCTCTTGTTTTCCTGGATGGGCATGGTGGATGTGGTGCGGGCCGAGGTGCTGCGCTGCCGGAACTTAGGCTATGTGAAAGCCGCCCGCTGCATGGGGCTTCCGGACCGGGTGGTGCTTTTTCGCCATGTGCTGCCCAATGCCATGGTGGCCACCCTGACCTTTCTGCCCTTTGTGCTCAACGGTGCCATCACCACCCTTACATCTTTGGATTTTCTCGGATTCGGCCTGCCTCCCGGCTCCCCGTCTCTGGGAGAGCTGCTTGCACAGGGAAAGGAAAATCTGGATGCTCCCTGGATCGGCATTGCCGCCTTTGCCGTGCTGGCCTCCATGCTGAGCCTGCTGGTTTTTATCGGGGAAGGGGTGAGGGATGCCTTTGATCCGCGGCATGAAGGGTAGGGGGGGGAGTGACACCTTCATCATCGTCCTTGTCTCCGTCTTGGCACAGCAACCGGGACAAGCGGCTCATGCGCTTTCAGGCTCTGGTCGCCGGTCAGAATTTCTGTGGCAAAGCCCATGCGATGATAGAGTTCGGCCACATCTTTAATTGTGGCATCGCCAAAGGAGATCTGTTGGGCAGCCAAAAGTGGCCAGGAATCGGCCAGTTTTTTCAGGCTTGCCGGTAGCCAAAGATCAGATTGTTGGGAAAAGGCGGCCCATGGTGCTTCACTGTCAGCACTTTTCCGCATTAAATCCGCCAAAGCCTCTGCAAATTCTTTGCGGCTGTGGGAAGCCTGAGCAATGTGATTACCCGTTTCGATGAGGGTTGCCAGCGGCAGCACAAAAAGAGCCTTTTCCTTAAAACCGGCCTCAATTCTCTTTGCTATACGTTTTTTGTCCCAGCGGTTTTCAGCAGAACCACAAACATCCATCCCCGGTATCGCCAGCCAGACACACAGGATACTGGTATCAAAAATGATAACGCGCCTCATGGCTTGGCCTCCCGCTTCAAGGCCTCTTCCAGCCATCCCCATTCAGAGAGTCTCCCCAGCGTTCCGCTTGCAATCAGTTTGGGCAAGGCATCAATATCCTCCAGCAAGGTCAGTTTGCTGAATCCAGTAGTATCTTCACGATGGACAACGGTGATAAAGGGCACCATACCCACTACGGCAGCGGCATCCAGTAAAGCTGGATTATGGGTGGTGACCAGCACATCAATGTTTCGCTCTTTTCCCAGAGTTTTGAGCATATCCACCAGAAAATGCGCCCGAGAAGGATGCAGCCCGTTATCCACCTCCTCAATGACCAGCAGACTGTCAGGCTCCCGGGTCAACAGGGCTGTGACGATGGCCAGATAACGCAAGGTACCATCGGACATACCGCGGGCATCCACTTCATGGGTTGGTTGTTTTTCCCAGCCTTCCTCGCAGTAAAGCATGGCATCTGTTTTGAATTTTCCCACGGGCTCGGTCCAGATGCGTTGAATGTCGCGTTCCGGAAGATCCTTGAGATAGCGGGTCAGGGTTTCTTCAACGATCTTTTTCCTATCCGTTTCCAGACCGGCCAGAACCCCGGCAATATTAGAGCCGTCCGCCAGCAGTTTCTCCGACAGTGGTGTGTAATTCCGCATATGGCTTGGGATGGGGTCGAATACAAAAATTTTCTGCAGATGAGAGAGTACCCGTCTCGCACCTTCCTGAATTTCCTTTTTCACATTCAGGGTTTCGACCTGAGAAAGAATGATATTGGCACGGTTCAGATCATGTCGTTTACCCCTTCCCTGGGTTCCCGTAGAAAAATAGGTGGGGATGCCGGGTGAGCTGGATTCTTCCTGCTTGGTCTGAAACAACATTTTTTCTCTGGGATGTTCCCGGCGGGGACCGTAGGTGAGCAGGGTCAGTTCTTCCGCATAAACCTCGGCCTTTGTGCCATTGAGCAGGACGGTCAGGTCATAGCGGTAATCCTGCCTTTCATTATCACTTCCCAGCGTAACAGAAAGCTGAAATTTCTTTTCAGGTTTACGGCAAATCCATTCCACTCCACCACGCAGAGCAGGCAGACTCACATCTCCGGCAATGGCAGGAAAAATAGCAATCCCCTGACTGACCCGATTGAGAAAAAGAAGGGCATCCAGACAATTTGACTTACCGCTGGCATTGCTGCCAATCAGAACCGTCAGGGGGTCAACATGGAGTGTTGCTTTTTCGAAGCTTTTCCAGTTGATGAGTTCCAGTTCTTTTATCATGGCTACTCCATTCCAGGGTTTATCAGGTGCCATGGCTCTGTAAAGAGCCCATTCCTCCTGCATTGAATCTTCAAATTTTTTGGCTGAAATCGTCTCTTTCGGTTTTGTAGAATCCGATTCACGAAGGTACCTCCTGCAGGTTTTCAAGCGGCACCCAGCCGGATTCGGAACTACCTGATTTTTCGCACCAAACCCAGCCGTTGAGGGCTTTTGTGCCAATAAGCAACTCTCCTTTTTGCACATTCAGCTCCCTTGCCGTGTAGTCTTCACGGGCACGGGCGGTGTTGTCTGTGATGATCTCGATAATCTGTGCCGGAACCCAGCCCCCTTTTTGTCCAGGCGTTTCACAGAATATCCAGTTTTCCCATCCCTCCGGGCCTTCATATTTCTCACCCACGCTGAGAGAAGCGCCTTTTTCAAAGGTAATGGGTTCGGGAAATTCGCTGGTGTGGTCTTGAATGACAAGGTACTGTCTGGTTTCCATGTTTGTTTCCTTCAGCTAAGGATTGATGGTAGAGAGTTCGGAAAGACAGGTTTTTCTTCCCCGTGTGAGAGGGGCAAGGATAATCACTTGGCCCTATCCTGCTCGATTTATTTCCCCGGCAGTTCCGTGCCGCGTCCCATGATCTCGATATAACCTGCATAGCTGAACAGGCGGTTGCGTTTCTGGGCGGTCAGCTCCTTGACGATACCGAGCTGCTCCAGGTGGCCGAGCGCCTTATTGACCGTGGCTGGAGTGATGCCGGTCTTCTTAACCAGGGAGCCAGAGGTGGCGATGGGATGTTCCATCAGCGCCCGGTGGACCTGCAGGGTGGATGCCGCTGCCCGTCCCAGGCTGCTGATCTTGTCACGGTCCTGATTCGTCAGGTCGAGAAGCTGCCGGGATGTTTCCACCGCCTGGGTGGCCGTGGCAATCACCGCCTCGGCAAAGAAATCGAGCCAGGCTTCCCAGTCACCGGTCAGGCGGACATTGTTGAGCAGCTCGTAGTAATACTGGCGGTGCGTCTTGAAATAGAGGCTGAGGTAGAGCATCGGTTCCCGCAGCACCTTCTGCTCATACAGGATCAAGGCGATCAGCAGACGACCGAGACGGCCATTGCCATCGAGGAAGGGGTGGATGGTTTCAAACTGCACATGGGCCAGCGCCGCCTTGAGCAGCACCGGGGTCGGCTCGGGCTGGTCATGGAGGAAAAGCTCCAGCCTGCCCATACACTCCAGCATCTCTTCCGCCGGAGGCGGAACAAAGGCCGCGTTGCCCGGCCGGGTGCCGCCGATCCAGTTCTGGCTGCGCCGGAATTCGCCCGGAGTCTGATTGCTGCCCCGGCCTCTGGTCAGCAGCACACCATGAATTTCCCGAAACAGGCGCAGCGATAATGGCAGCCCTTCTTTCAGAAGGTGCAGACCATGGTGGAGCGCTGCAACGTAGTTGCTGACCTCCCGTACGTCATCCAGTGGTACGCCGGGTTCCTGATCCAGCTCGAACAGCAGCAGGTCGGACAGAGACGACTGGGTTCCCTCGATCATGGAAGAGAGTACCGCTTCCTTACGGACGTACATGTAGAGGAACAGGGAGGTGTCCGGCAAGAGGGTCGAGACGCTGTCCAGCCTGCCGAGGGCCAGCAGCGCCTGATCGAATTTGCTGCGTAGCTCCGGGGTCCAGTGGATGGGCGGATGCGGCGGCAGCGGCGCAGGCACGAAGGCCTGAGCCTTCTCACCCACCGTCGATATGGTTACGTACCTGCCCTGGAGTTCTCGTTTCATTCTGCCCGCCTTGAACCTAAAATAAGATTGGATGTTATTTTACTTTAACCTTAAATACTAAAATAAAGAGTCGCAAAGTAAAAATCAAGGGGCTTTTCCGAAGGACGGCTGTATGGCTTGGCCTCCCGTTTTAACGCCTCTTTCAGCCATCCCCACTCAGAGAGTTTCCCCAGCCTTCCGCTTGCAATCAGTTTGGGCAAGGCATCAATATCCTCCAGCAAGGTCAGTTTGCTGAATCCCGTAGCAGACGGCCCTTGTCCGTCAGCCGGTATTTCTGTTTGCTGCTGCGTGGCTTATCGGGGAGGGTCATTTCAATGAGACCGGCATCCAAAGCAGGGAGCAGGTAGGCCTTACGGAAATGCTCATTATCTTTCAGCCCAAGGGTTTCTTTGAGCTGTTGCCGGGTCATTTCGGAGGTTAAGACCGAAAGGAGCCGGACTTCCGGGGTGACTTCCTGTGTGACTTCCGGGGTTGATGTGCGGACCGTATCCAGAATCATCCGCAACATAAAAACAACAAAGGGGGAGGCATCGGACTGGCGGGTGCTCTCCTGAATCGCCTGATAGTACGCGGTCTGGTGCTGGAAGATGAGGCTTTCCACCGGGATGTCAGCAAACAAGGCATTCCAGCGGGCGAGAATCAGGCTTTGCCATAACCGGCCCATGCGGCCGTTGCCATCGGCGAAGGGGTGGATGAATTCGAACGCGTAGTGAAAAACCGAACATGCGATGAGTGGGTGGGCATCGGTGGCGGCCAGCCATCGGAACAGATCGGCCATCAGATATGGCACCTGCTCTGCGGGCGGGGCCATGTGGATCACCTGTTTGCCAGCCATCACCCCCACGCCGCCCTGTCGGTACATACCCGTCTCGTCAATCAGGCCGGACATCAGTATCCGATGGGCTTCCAGCAGGTTCTTTTCCACATTGGGCTTCCAGATATGGAACCGGTCGTAGGCGGCCAGGGCATTTTTCACTTCCTGCACCTCACGGGGTGGGGCAATGACCCGCTTGCCCTCCAGAATTGCCGTGATCTGCGCCTCACTCAGGGTGTTGCCCTCGATGGCCAGCGAAGCGTGAATGGTGCGAACACGGTTAATGCGCCGCAGCCGCAAGACTTTCGCCTGATCGGTGAGTACGGTCCGTCTTCCGATGGCCTCGCTGATCTTGGCGACCAGATTCACAATCAGCGGGGTGATGGTGTAGGGCGGCTGGTATTTCATGTGGCTGTTTTCCTGATCATTGAAGATGCCCATCCAGCTATTTCAGCAGCATTGGTTTTTGTTTCTCAAAGCAGGACAAATTGCTGGTATGGCTTTTTGTCGGAGAGGAGAAGTGAAAGGGTTTTTCAGATTCCGGCAAAGCAATGTCAGGCTCTGTTTCAGCAGGTTCTTTGCGGGACGCATCCGGTTCGGTGGGCAGGGGTATCCGGGACAGATCCAGCTCGCCCTTGAATGCCTTCTGAGTCAGTGCGGCATAGAGGGTTTCCAGATCGGTGAGGCTTTGCTGGTAGCGGGATTTGAGGCCTTCGACCTTTTCGACAATGGCGGCGAATTGGTTTTGGAGGTCAATGTCGGGGGTTATGATTTCGAAATTTTGAATCTGGGTAAGATTTAGTCCCGGCTTAGCTTGCCCATACTGCTGTTTCGTTATGATCCGCTGCCCGCAAGCTGGCATGGATAGATAAAAGGAAAGGTAAACGGGATTAATTCCTTTTGTTCTGATAATTGCTACATGCTGACTTATATAGGCCTCCTCGAAATCTTGTGGAACAGAGCAAACTCTGCCAATTTTAGAACCCGTGATCGTCAGTAAAACATCGCCTTGAATAACCCTCGTTCTTTCAGTTTCTTTATTATTTGGGGGGGTGACATAAACGATATCATCCGAACCAATGGCGTTCATTTGAACATCTAAAGAACGGATAAATCGTTTTCCTGAATCAGAATAGTATTTTGCCCATCCTCGGCCACCACTAGTTAGATGTGTAATGTAGGGCGAGAGAGTAGAAATATTATGCTTCTTCTCATTTTGTTCTGGGTCGCCGAACATCTCCAGAAAGACGCTTTTGAGCAGGTCGTCGAGTTGTTGCAGGTGCTGTTTGCGGTGGGCGATCAGCCCTTCTACCTTGCCGAGCAGATGGGCAATGCGTTTTTGATCCTTGATCGGTGGGATAGGTATTTCGATTTTTTTTAGAGTTTCTTGTGTAATCGCCTTAAATGTTGAGCCAGTGCCTAGGGCATCAATTTGCTTCTCGTTCGCCTTGAAGAAATAGTAAAGAAACATACCATCCAGACTGGAAGATGGACGTATGGCGGACAGACCACGTCCAATAATAGACTTTTGATTACAGATATTTACTGCGCCGACAGGGGCGCGAACTGATATTAGAATGTCACCTGGCTCTGCTTCCTTGCGCTTGGCACTTGTGCACCACATACGAACTGTAGGAAACATTTCTTGAAAATCTGCCTTCCCTTGAAAAAATGGCAGCCCATTACCAGTTGAGTTGTAGGTCGATGATTCAGGAGATTGACCTGCAATGATTTTTGTCACTGCCTGTAGTTGTTTTTTTTTCACGACCACACCTCATTTTTTATTTCGTGTGTTTCGTGGTTAAAAATCCTCTTCATTCCGTGTTTTCTGTGTCTTCCGTGGTTCATCTTCTTCATTCCCCACCTCCGGGTAATTTCCGTTCTGCCAGTCGCTCCCGCACCTCAATCAAGGCATTGTGCAGTTTTTCTTCCAGCAGTTTTTTGGGAGGCAGTTCCGTCCAGTATTCGGCCACCATGATATTGTCTTTCTGCATATTGAGCAGCTCCACCTGTTCGGTACCGGCTTCCGCACAGAGGATCAGTCCGATGGGGGCTTCTTCGCTATTCTGCCGTTCGTATTTGTTGAGCCAGTTGAGATAGAGTTCCATCTGGCCCTTGAAGGCGGCTTTGAAACGGTCGATTTTCAATTCCACCGCCACCAGTCGCCTCAGCTTCCGGTGAAAGAAGAGCAGATCAAGGTAAAAATCCTCGCCGTCAATAATCATCCGTTTCTGGCGCTCCACAAAGGCAAAGCCTTTACCCAGCTCCAGAATGAAAAGCTCCAGCTCCTTGAGGAGGGCGGTCTCCAGCTCATTTTCCAGATACCCCTCCTTCAGTCCCAGAAAATCGAGAAAGTAAGGATCTTTGAAGCTGCCGTTCAGGTGATCCGCCTCGGCCAGGGATAGTTTTGTATCGGCAATTTCGGAGCGTTCAAAGGCCTTGCGCTCGATCTGGCGTTGCAGTTCCCGTTTGCTCCATTTACCTTCGATTGCCTGTCTGGCGTAAAACCACCGGGCCTCACTGCTTTGCAGAGACATCAGAATGGTAAAATGCGTCCAGCTCAATTGTGACACCAGCGGTGACACAATCTCGAAGTCTGGAAAAACCTCAGCAAACTGCATCATCCGTCTCAGGTTTCTGACCTCAAAACTGTTGCCATAGAGGGCGGCCAGCTCCCCCGCCAGTGACACCACCACCTGCTTGCCGTATTCCGCCCGCTCTCCGTGCAAGACCTCTTCATTGATGCGTTTGCCCACATGCCAGTAGGTGATGGTGACCGCACTGTTAACCGCAGAAACCGCCTGCTTCCGGCCCTGATCAATCAAAGACTTCAGGTCTTGAAGCAGATTTCCTGCGCAGGAATCGGGCAAGCTGTTTTGTGGGCTGCTGCTCATGCTATCATCTCCCTCAGCTCCAGCAGTTCCCGCACAATCCCACCTTCAACACGTTCCAAAAGCTTTTTATGGATTTCGTGGTTTACAAAATCTTCCCCCAGCTCCGCCACCAGCAAGCGCTCCAGAATCACCCCCGGCTTTTCATACGTAACCTCTTCAAACACATCCTCCTTGTACCGGCTTAGGGACAGGTCATAACCCTCGGTCTCGATGTCGGCACGGGGCACCATAAACCATTTTTGCCTACGGTCTGTATCGGTCTCGGGATTACGGGCATGGAAGCGGGAAACAATATCCTGCAAGTCCCCATGCCCTTCCTGCTTGCTGCGCTTATCGTCAAGGGAATAGCCATCCGCCTGCATCTCATAAAACCAGACATGCTCCGTGGCCGCCTGGCTCACCTTGTCCTTTGGCCCCCAGACCTTGGTGAAAAGAAGGATGGCGGTGCTGACCCCGGCGTAGGGCTTGAAAACACCGCTGGGCATGGTGATGACCGCCTTGAGGTCGCAGCGCTCCACCAGCATCCGGCGCAGGGTTTTGAATGCGGTGCCGGAACCGAACAGCACCCCCTGAGGTACGATGACACAGGCGGTGCCGCCCTTTTTGAGCAGGCGGTAGATGTTCTCGACAAAGAGCAGCTCGGTCTTGGTGGTGGAAAGTTGCAGGTTTTCGTTGATGTCGCCCTTATCGATGCTGCCGGTAAAGGGCGGATTGGCCATGACGATGTCGTATTCGGCCTCTTCCAGATAGCCCTTGGAAAGGGTGTCCCTGTAGTCAATATTGGGTTCGTCGATGCCGTGCATCATCAGGTTCATCAGCCCCAGACGTACCATGGTGCTGTCGATGTCATATCCGCAGAGAGAGGCTTGCAGGATGGCCTGCCTTTTTTCGTCGAAGGCGGCTGCAACCGAGGTTCGAACAAAACCGTCTTCATCGGGTTTCAGGTCACTGGTTCCTGCCTTGATGGCCAGCTGGGTGACGATGTACTGATAGGCTCCGAGGAGAAAGCCGCCGGAACCACAGGCCGGGTCTGCGATGCGGTGGCCCAGCTGGGGCCGCACCAGATCGGTCATCAGTTTTATGATATGGCGCGGGGTGCGGAACTGGCCATTCTTACCCGCCGTGGCGATCTCGGAAAGGAGCATTTCATAAACATCCCCCTGAATATCCTGAAAGGCCTGTCCCTTTTCCTGTGAGTCCTTCCCCATGATTTCGAAAATCTCATCGATGGTCTTCACCGCCTCCACCAAGAGGGAGGGTTTAGGGATGATGAACACGGCGTTTTTCATGTGGTGGGTGAAGTTGCTTGCGGTGCCGTTCATGTCCTTGAGAAAGGGAAAAACCTTGCCCTGTACATGCTGCAGCATTTCCTCGGCCTGCATGTGTCTGAACTCGCTCCAGCGCAAGCTGCGTTTATCGATTTCATACATTTTAGCGTCGGTCTGACGTTTGTCCGTTTCTTTTTGGGTGTCGTCTTCCCTTGCTTTGGCGCGGTATTCGGGCGGTATCCATTGCCCTTCGAACCGGGAGGTGTAGGGCTCGCCGGTCCAGTCGGCATCGCCCTGTTTCTTCTGATCCAGATCATCGAGCCGCTTCATGAACAGGAGGTAGGTGATCTGTTCGATGGCCGTGAGCGGGTTGGAGATGCCGCCTGACCAGAATTTGTCCCAGAGCTGGCCGATCTTGCTTTTGAGTTCGGGGTTGTTTTGCAGCATGCTATTTATCCTTCAACTGCTTGACGTTTCTGTCTGGATTGACTTTTCATTGTGGCAAATTCGCCATAATTAAAGTCCGGGTTATGCACCTGTTCCCAAATTCCGAGGAACTCGACGGTATTCCGGTTCCGCAGCCAGTCCGAGATAAAGAAATCTCCGTCCTTGGCACGGAGCATATCGGTCAGGGAAATGAAATCCAAATCGCCATCCGAATAGACCGTTATCTCTGTTCCTTTGACCGATATTTTAGAATTCATGCTTCATGACCTCTCCATTCAACCGTCTCGAATTCGATGGGATAACAATCCATGATCAATTTCGTGACATCAGGAAATTGATCCCAGATCATTATGTGCTTTTCGTGTCTTTCTCAGTTCATATTCATCAGGCCGCCAGGCGTTCTGTAAGCTGCAGGATTTCATTGATCTCCGCCGGGCTAAAGACACCTCGAATTCCCTGGGGGTGAATGACCGTGAAGGGTGCATTAATGAGGTCTTTCTTCTCGATCTTTTCACGCTCGATGATGAAGTCCTTGAGCAGGTTCAGGAACTCCAGCTGGCGGCTGGAGAGATTGGTGTGCTGCTGGATGAACTGATCAAAGGCTTTGCTGACCGTTTCTGGGAAACTCTTCAGAATCTCAATGCCGAGGATGTGGCGGATGAACTGGATGAAGCGGGCCTTGCGGTTTTTGTAGATCTGGCGCAGCAGGTCTTCGGTGATGTGCGGGTGCTCTGCGTGGAGCAGCTCGGCAAGCTGGCTGGCCTCAAGGGGTGAGACCTCTTCTCCGGTTTTAATTTTTTGCAATATGGGATTGTGTGCCGTCAGCTCTTCGATCATGGCTTCGACCATCTCACGGTAGCGGCTGATGCTGACCGATTCATGCTGTGGCCCGAACTCCACCCATTCTTTATGGTGCAGCACGTCGGTGAGATCAAGGTGCATGGGGCCGGGGCCGGGCTGCTGCTCGCGGAATTTCATCAGGGGGCCGAGGCGGGTGTTCAGCTCATCAAGGGCATCTTCCAAAACAAGGGCATCCGTTCTGGCCCAGTAGTGCCGGGTCTGGGCGGCACGGATCAAGGCCTCTTCGGCTTTGACAAAGCTGATCGAGAGTGGCAGCTCGCTGACCTGCTCAACGATACCTTCCTTGAGGGTTTCGGCCTTTTCCTTCTCTTCGCACAGTCTGGCCAGGGTGTATTCCAGTACATCCCGCTCGAAACGCATGGCTTTGAAGTCGGCCTCGGATACGGTGCGGAACAGCGGCTTGATGGCGTTCCGCAAAAATTCCAGCCGCTGGTGATTCAGGGAGATCCAGAAGTTTTCCTCCTTTGTCTGAGCCAGCGCGGCGGCGGCCTCCCTGATGATAATGGAGTTTTGCGGCAGCTCGTTGATCTGCTGGCGCAGTTTGGCTATTTCTCGTTCGGCAATGTTTGTCTGCGCAAGGTCGATGGCCTTTTCGATTTTATCCAGCCGCAATCCAACCAGCCGCACCGGCAGGGGCAGCTGGGGCTTGAGTTCCCTGCCCTTGGGTTGCAGTTTGAAGTATTCGAAATTGTCCCAGCAGTCGAGGATGAGAAAGACCTCTTTTTCCGTGCACCAGGGTTTGGCCTTGCTGGATTCCAGTAAGCGGGTGCCGCGTCCGATCATCTGCCAGAATTTGGTGTAGGAGTAGATCGGCTTGGCAAAGACCAGATTGACGATTTCACGAATGTCGATACCGGTGTCGAGCATGTCAACGCTGATGGCAACGCGGGGCATGTCATTGTTGGTGAACTGGTCGAGCAGGCCGCCCTTGCCATAGACGCGCGGGTCTTCCGAGACCAGCACCTTGGCCAGCTCCCCCTTGTATTGGGGAAAGAGTGCGTCGAAGATTCCTTCGATGCGTCGGGCATGGGCCTTGGTTGAACAGAAGAAAATTGTTTTACCGGGGAGCACGCCATTTGGATCCTTGATGCACTCCTCCATGAACTCTTTGACAATAAGGGTATTGGTACCTTTGTTGGTTACCTGCTTTTCCAGCTGGGAGCCTTCGAAATGGATTTCCTCGACTTCCTTGCCTTCCAGAATCATCTTTTTCTGGTCTTCCAGCGATATGGTGCGCTTGCTGATGCCATCCATCTGGAAGCGGGTCTGGATCTTCATTACCTGAAAGCTGCACAGGTAGGGCGGCACGTTGCTGACCGCCTCTTCAAAGGTATAGGCAAAGGTGGGGAGGCCGTCTTCGCAGTGAAAAAGCTGAAAGGTGTTGTGGTCGATGATGTCGGTTGGCGTGGCGGTGAGGCCCAGAATGATGGTTTTGAAATAGTCCAGCACCTCTTTGTAGGTGTTGTAGATGGATCGGTGGCTTTCATCGACCACAATGAAATCAAAAAAGTGCGGAGACAGCTGTTGAAAGGCATCCCGGATGATATTGAGCATGGTGGGATAGGTCGAGACATAGATGCGGCGGTCCTTGGCAATGAGCTTCTCACCTGTGCTGGGCCAGCGCGGCTCGTGGGGCAGATACTCCTTGAAGGCGGCCAGTGCCTGTTCGCGCAGGGCAATGCGGTCAACCAGAAACAGCACCTTCTCGGCATGACCGGCGCGCATAAGGGCATCGACCATGGCGATGCAGGTGCGGGTTTTGCCTGTGCCGGTGGCCATCACCAGGAGGAAATCACGTTTTTTCTCTTCCATGCCTTCCAGTACGGTGCGAATGGCCCGGATCTGATAATCCCGGCCCGCAATGTCCGTGTTAATCAGTTCCTGAGTCAGAGGCTTGCGGTTGCGGCGGATATACTGGAAGCGCTCAAGATCATCCCGTGTAGGAAAGCCGACAATCTTGCGCGGCGGATAGTTGTCCAGATCCCAGAAATAGATTTCGTGCCCGTTGGCGTAGAAGCAGAAGGGCAGTTCACCGCCCAGTTGCTTCTGGATGTTGTAGCAGTACTGCTTGGCCTGTTCACGCCCCAGCGCAGCATCCTTGCTCGTTTTTTTGGCTTCGACCACGGCCAGGGGCTTGCGATCCTTACCGAGCAGCACATAGTCACTGAACTGGTGGCCTTCGTAGGGGGTGCGTGGTTCGGCAACACCCACAGGAAGCGGAGTCAGGATGTCGAACTCCTCAATGACCTGGGCAGGATCTTTGACGTTCCAGCCCGATTGGGCGAGCTGGCTGTCTATCAGCTCAGAGCGGGTTTGGGCCTCAGTCCTTGTCATGCTTCAGCTTCCCCTGTTCTTTCATCTGCATACAAAAGGCTTCGAATTGCCTTCTTGCCAGCTTGAAGGGAACCGTCTTGCTGTTTTCCCAGCGGTTGATGGTGGAAAAGCTCACGGCCAGCTCGTGGGCCAGTTCTTCCTGACTGAGACCCAGTTGCTGGCGGACCTCTTTGACCGTTTCTGCAAAATTTTCCGGTGTTTTTGCCATATCCTTTGGCCTTAATTCCTGATGGGGCAGCTGTTCACTGCGGCGGGTGAACGACCTTTGCCCAGAGTGATACGTACGTCCAGAGATATAGCAGGTGATCATGCATGTGGAAAGCGGAAACCCGGCAAGTATTTTTGGGGTATTTCCATTGTTTTGCCAACACCCGGCAAGCAAAAACCATGGGAACAGATGCGGAAAAACAGTGCTGCCAACGCCTGATATACGGATTGGAGCTATCCGTTGCGCGGACCCTTTTACCCCCTTATCCCCCGTCACCATCCCTGCCAGCCGGATCGGGTGTCTGGCTGCCTATTTCTTCTTCATGATTTTTCCCACGGCCTCTTCCAGAGCGGGATTGAAGACCGCCGGCCTTGCCAGCATGAGAAAATGGTCGGCCCCCTTGATGACGGTGGCCTCAAAGGAAGCCATGTGCCTGCGGTTGCTTTCATAGTCAATGGGCCAGAGGTCCGCATTGACGGCCATGACGGGAAGGCGGACTTCTTGGAAGATGGCGGCGGACTCCCCGGTGATGAAAAGCCCCATCATTTCCTTTAAGGCACTCAGGGCCACGGCGGGAGGGGCAGCAGCCATGTCGCTGAGAATCCATTCCCGGAGCGGGGCCGGTGTGGCGGGAACCATCATGGTTTCAACAAACGGACGGCTTCCAGTCTGAAAATCCTCTTCCAGCGGGCTGACCATCCCGTCCAGGATTTCAGGGGTGAGGGGATGGGCCACGTTGCCAAAGGTGTCCACGCCGATGAGGCCCAGCACGCGTCCGGGCATGAGACGCGCTGCCTCGGCGATGACGGGGCCGCCCATGGAGTGACCGATGAGAATTACCTCTTTGCTTCCCACCGCTTCCGCCACAGCCTTCACATCCTCTCCAAAGGCCTTCATGGTGTATTGGCTACGGCCCATCCCCGAGTGGCCGTGGCCTGCCAGATCCAGAAGCACCATGCGGTTCTTTTTTGAAAAATGGGCGACCTGCTCCCGCCAGTAGCGGGCATCGCAGCTCCATCCGTGGACAAAAATCAGGGTGGGTTCTCCCTTTCCGTACACTTCATAGGAAATGGGTACGCCGTCCTGGGAGGGTGTCATTCGGGGCCACTGGGCTGCGGCCGGACTGGCAGCGAAGATAAAAAAGAGAAGCCAGCAGGTAAAGGCTTGTAAAGATGTGTGTTTCATAATCTGCTTTCCTTATTTTAAGTTTCAGGAGCGAAGGCGGTTTCGTTTTTTTACGCCTGAAAAAAACTCAGACAGGGACTTTTTTTTGAAGCAGCAGACAGGCATAGCCGTATTCATTGCCGTACTGCCGGTTCATGGCGATTTCTTTTTTCAAATCCTGAAATACGGGGCTTTCTCCAAGGGAATCTTCCAGATCAAGGAGGTTTTTTTCCATGTCATCGTAGAAATCCTGCCAGTCCTGCCGGGGCAGGAGGGCTGCATCCACAACAAGGTATCCGGCCTTTTCCGCCTGACGGCATCTTTCCTCAAGGCTGCGCATGTCGGGGTATTCCACATCCCAGAGTTCTTTGCAGGGGGCAGAAGGGCTGCTGGTAAGCCACACGGCATCACTGACAAAAAGGTGTCCATTCGGAATGAGAAATTTTTTCCATGTGGCAAGCGCCTTTTCAAAGCCCATGATGTAGGCGGCTCCCTCACACCAGATGAGATCAAAGCTTCTGTTTTCAAAGGGCAGACTCAGCATGGAGGCCACAAGGGGCTGGATGCGGCGGGATAAATTTTTTTCCGTAAACTTTGTTGTAAGGGCATGGAGAAAAGGCCCATGGTTGTCCACGGCTGTGATATGAGCTTCGCTCACTTCCGCAAGGGTGAGGGCCGTTTCTCCTTTTCCGCAGCCAATCTCAAGAATATTGCGGATGGCAGCACTGTTTTCGATTTTCCGGAAAGCGCTGAGGGTGGCCTGCCTGCTGCCGGGACCTTGTCGTTTCATGGTTTCAAACACCTTACAAAAGTCTTCCATATAGACCTCATGGTTTTCCATGTTTCGTGAAACGCAGCGGATCTGCGTTGCGGTTTTTTCGGAAAAACCCAGGGCCTGAAGCCACTTCAGGTGGGCCTGGGCAGACTGTTTTTCAAAGGCCGCATGCCAGTGCCTGAGTGGGTCGGTTTCTGGTGTCTGGGGTGGTGCTTTTCCTTCTGTCCTCTGGCAGAGGGCGCGCAGCATGCGTTCAGCGGTTTTCAGATGGAGAATTTCCCTTTCAATGACAAGGAGCTGTTCCCGGAGCATGGCGGTATCCATCTTTCCTTCAATGCAGCGCTGGCACTGGGTCAGGGAAAAGCCCGCCCTCTGGAGGCAGCGGATGGTGACAAGGCGCTCCAGATCACTTTCCGAATAGATGCGGTAGCCGTTTTGCTCATCCCTTGCCGGTGAAACCAGACCGATTCTCTGGTAATAGAGCAGGGTGGAGCGGGCAATGCCAAGGCGGCGGGTGATGTCCGATACATGATACATGAAAGGCCTCCCATGTTCTTTGTTGAAAGCAAAGGTAGCCTATGAACCTTTAGACAGGTCAAGAAAAAAAATTAGGGTGAAAAATTTTTCTGTGGGGCATTGCCGGTATGGGAAGGGGGCCGTGTGAACAGTGAGAACAGAACCAGGGGGGTGGCCTGTGGTTTATGGAAAATCTCCCCGGTATGCCATGGATGGATCCATATCATTCGTTTCTTACGGTACGCTGGACTCCACACAAGGTGATACTTGCAAACTCATGGTATGTAGCTTACTCTTTATGGACTCGTTAAAGGTTCAATCGCAGCCAGTAAGCACACCGTGTACGAAATCTGTCATGGCTTGAGTCCTTTGTATCATAGGTCGTACGGATGTGGATGTGACAAGTGTTTTGATGAAAGGGACATGGGTCGAGAGGTATGCGAGTGGCTCGGAAAGCAGTCTGGCAGGGGGCTTTGGTCCACTCGACCCGACGGAAGGGCCGAGTGCTAAAAATGGCGTTTGTTTTATGGGGAAGCTGGCATGACAAAGAGAAAAAAAAAACCTGCCAAACCGGTCAGATCATGCCCGGGGGAAATGAAAACCGGCATGCTGCCGGAGGGTTCCGAAGACACTGCTGATGCGCATATAAAAACGGGCCGGGCCGCTGGTGGTTTTCCCGTTGTGGGCATAGGGGCTTCGGCCGGGGGGCTGGCGGCTTTTGAGGCTTTTTTTTCCGGCATGCCTGCGAACACCGAACCGGGAATGGCCTTTGTTCTGGTGCAGCACCTGTCTCCGGATCACAAGAGTATCCTGGCTGACCTGATAAGGCGCTACACGCGTATGCAGGTTTTTCAAGTTGAGGACGGTATGGCAGTGATGCCTAACTGCGCCTATATTATTCCCCCCAACCGTGACATGGCTTTTTTGAATGGTACGCTCCAACTCCTTGAGCCAGGTTTTCCGCGCGGACAGCGCATGCCCATTGATTTTTTTTTTCGGTCGCTGGCACAGGATCTGCGCGAACGGGCCATTGGCGTGATACTGTCGGGTACCGGTAGTGACGGTACGCTGGGCATAAGGGCCATCAAGGGCGAGGGGGGGATGGTCATGGTCCAGAACCTTACGGATACCGAATACGACGGAATGCCGCGCAGTGCGATGGCCACGGGCCTTGTGGACTATGAGCTGCCGCCGGCGGAGATGGCGGCCCAGCTCATCGCCTACACCACCCATGCTTTCAGCAAACAGCCCCGACCACTTATCCCGCCCCCTAAAACCGAGAGTTCGATCAGGAAGATTTTTGTCTTGCTGCGAGTCCAAACCCGGCACGATTTTTCCCATTACAAGCCTTCTACCATCCAGCGGCGTATCGAACGTCGCATGGCTGTGCATCAGATTGAAACCATGGATGCTTATGTCAAGTTCATTCAGCAGACGCCAGAGGAAGTGGATGCCCTGTTTCGCGACATGCTGATAGGGGTGACCAGTTTTTTCCGTGATCCTCAGGCATTCAGTGCTATTGAAGAGGAGGTTATTCCCGGGCTTTTTGCCCGGAAGTCCGATGATTCCCTAATCCGGGTCTGGGTGCCGGGTTGCTCCACCGGAGAGGAGGCCTATTCCCTTGCCATGCTGCTGGCCGAGTATCAGAGGACATTGGGAAAGGGTTTTAAGGTGCAGATTTTTGCCACCGACATCGACAGTCATGCCATTGCTGCGGCCCGGATTGGCATTTATCCGGCTTCTGTTGCCGCCGACCTCACGCCGGAGCGGCTGGCGCATTTCTTTTCACCGGAACCGGGTAATAGCGCGTACCGTATTCACAAAAATATCCGTGATATGCTGGTATTTTCGGAGCAAAATGTAATCAGGGATCCACCCTTTTCCAAGCTGGACCTGATCAGTTGTCGTAACCTGCTGATCTATCTGGATGGGGATCTGCAGAAAAAGCTCATCCCGTTATTTCACTATGCCATGAAGCCGGGTGGGATTCTGTTTTTG
The DNA here is from genome assembly GCF_026155325.1 of Desulfobotulus pelophilus. NCBI lineage: Bacteria > Pseudomonadati > Thermodesulfobacteriota > Desulfobacteria > Desulfobacterales > Desulfobacteraceae > Desulfobotulus > Desulfobotulus pelophilus. The sequence goes on from NZ_JAPFPW010000004.1 coordinate 166,908, forward strand.
GGGACATCGGAAAGTGTGGGAGAATTTGGTGATCTTTTTGCCACTCTGGAGCGCAAGCAGAAGATTTATCAGCGGAAAGAAGACATCGTTGGAGTGCAGCGCGTTGGTCTGGGCCGGTTTCTGCCTTCCTTGACGGGGTCTGATACAGTGCCTTTGCGTATTGGTGAGAAGAGGGTTCCTCCCCGGAAACTGCCGTTACGTGAGCTCACCGAACAGGCCTTGCTGCAACAGCTTGTTCAGGTCGGGGCGCTGGTCAACGGCCAGGGAGATATCCTTTATCTTCACGGCCGTACGGGTATGTATCTGGAGCCAGCCCCCGGGGAGAGCGGATCCAACAATATTTTGAAAATGGCAAGGGAAGGATTGCGGCGCAATCTCACCACGGTATTGCATAAAGCGGTACAAACCGGTGAAACCGTGCATTGCCAGGGATTGCAGGTGAAGACCAATGGTGACTTCACCACCGTCAATCTGATTGTCCGTCCGGTGACCGTGACCTCGTCCGCATTACCCGAACCGCCGTTGTATCTTGTGATTTTGGAGCAGGTACAGAAGCCTGCCATTCATGAGCAGACTGCTAAGTCGTTAGCAGATGAGCCGGTCGGTGAAGATGCCGATTCCCGTATCACGGTGATGAAGCAGGAGTTGAGGGCTAAGGAGGAGTATCTTGAGACCGCGAACGAAGAGCTGGAGACCTCCAACGAGGAGCTCAAATCATCTATTGAGGAGCTTCAGTCGGTGAATGAGGAGCTGCAATCCACCAATGAGGAACTGGAAACTTCCAAGGAGGAGCTGCAATCTGTTAACGAGGAGCTGGCTACGGTTAATGCAGAGCTGCAAATCAAGGTGGCCGATCTCTCACGGGCAAACAACGATATGAACAATCTGCTGGCCGGAACGGGTATTGCCACCGTCTTTGTGGATCACCAGTTGTGTGTTCTGCGCTTTACTCCCACTGCCACGAAAATCATTAATCTGATTCAGAGCGATATGGGGCGGCCCGTAAGCCACATCGTTTCGAATCTGCCCGGCTATGAAAATCTGATAGCGGATATTCATGGGGTCCTCGATACCCTGATCCCTAAGGAACTTGACGTACGGAGTTCCGAGGGCCGGTGGTACACCATGCGCATTCTGCCTTACCGTACCACGGATAATGTTATCGAGGGTGCTGTACTTACCTTTGTGGACATCACGGAGGCGCGAAGGCTTCACGAAGCACTGCGGTTGAATGAAGATCGGCTGCGGGTTGCCTTCAGCGCGGTTCCCCTTTCTGTCTTTAATCAGGATGTGGATCTTCGCTATACCTGGATTAATGCCCCCAACCTTGGATTCACGGAAGAACAGATCATCGGCAAGACCGATGCGGACCTTTTGCCGGAAGAGGATGCTGCCGTGCTGACGGCCATCAAGCAGCAGGTACTGGAAAGCGGAAAAGGTTTGCGGCAGAATGTCCGGATAACTCTTGCAGATAAAACCTTTGAATATAATCTGACCGTTGAACCCTTACACGATGCTGCCGGTGCCGTGGACGGAATCACCTGCGCTTTCCTGGATGTTACCGGGCAACAAGGCGGAGAGAGATCCAATTTTAATTCAAACCGGATTTTGCAATCAGACAATGATGGAGAGAACCTATGACAAACCAGGATAACCGCTCTAAAGCTGCTACGGGGTTTCGAGAGAAAGCCGAAGCGATCGCTAAGGAACGGGCCGTCCGGATGCCGGAAGGCAGTGCTGCCATCTCGTCTGAGGAAATCCAGCGGGTGCTCCACGAACTTCGGGTGCACCAGATTGAGCTGGAGATGCAGAATGAGGAATTGCGTATGGCCCAGGCCCAGATTGAAGCCGGGATGGCCCGTTATTTCGATCTGTATGATCTGGCACCGGTGGGCTACTGTACTGTCAGTGAAAAGGGTGTCATCCTGGAGGCCAACCTGACGATGGCCACTTTGCTGGGCGTGACCCGCAGCCTGCTGGTCACGCAGCCGATATCAAGGTTTATCGTTAAAGACGATCAGGACATCTACTACCTGCATCAGAAACGGATTTTTGAGACAGCCGAACCCCAGGAATGTGATCTGAGGCTGGTCAAGCCGGGTAGTGCCCTTATCTGGGTTCATTTGTCGGGGATTGTCGCTCAGTCGGTGGAGGGCTTACCCGTCTGCCGGTTGGTGCTGGGCGACATCACGGGCCGAAAGCTGGCCGAGGAGATAAATGAAAAGCTCGAGTCTCAGCTGATTCAGGTCCAGAAGATGGAGTCGGTGGGACGACTGGCTGGTGGTGTTGCCCATGATTTCAACAATATGCTGGGCATCATTTTAGGGTACACGGAACTGGCTCTGGGACGGGTTTTACCAAACGATCCCCTGCATGCTGATCTGGAAGAAATTTGTAAGGCCGCCCAGCGTTCCGCCGATCTCACCCGCCAGCTGCTGGCCTTTGCCCGCAAACAGATTGTGGCCCCCAAAATGCTGAATCTGAATGTTACGGTAGAAGGCATCCTGAAAATGCTTCGGCGACTTATTGGTGAAGACATCTGTCTGTCCTGGAATCCCGGTCAGGGTCTCTGGCAGATAAGAATGGATCCCACGCAGATCGATCAGATACTGGCCAACCTTTGCGTCAACGCACGGGACGCCATCACGGGCATTGGTACGGTTACCGTAGAGACGCACAACATCATCCTTGATGAGGAATTCTGCGCCGAGCAGGCTGGTTTCACACCGGGCGAGTACGTGATGCTCAAGGTAAGTGATGACGGCTGCGGTATGGATTCCAAGACTCTCTCTCTCACCTTTGAGCCCTTTTTTACCACCAAGGAAATGGGCAAGGGAACCGGTCTGGGACTGGCTACCGTGTATGGCATTGTCAAGCAGAACAATGGTTTTATCAATGTTGACAGCGAACCGGGCCGGGGAACGGCCTTTTATATTTACCTGCCGCGGTACCTGGGTGAGCCCGACCCTCAACGGGAAAAGGCCCCGGCTGAGGTAATGGTATACGGGCACGAAACCATATTGCTGGTGGAAGACGAACCGGGAATTTTGAAAATGACCCAGACCATTCTCGAAAGGCAGGGTTACACTGTGCTGGCAACGAGTTCCCCGGCTGAGGCTGTCCGTCTGGCCCGGGAACACTGTGGCCGGATCGACCTTCTATTGACAGATGTCGTCATGCCCGAAATTAACGGATGCGACCTGGCCAGGCATCTTCTGGCCATTTGTCCGGGCATCAGATGTCTGTTCATGTCTGGGTATACGGCCAATATCATCGCACACCACGGAGTGCTGGAAGAAAGAGACCATTTCATTCAGAAACCGTTCTCTATTAAGGCTTTGGGGGGAAAGTTACGCGAAATTCTTGATGCCTGACATGTGATGGAATGGAAGCCTGAATGCCAAACTGGCTAAAGTGAGTGGTGGTTTTGGGGCTGTCTTTTGTCTTGACTTGGAACTTCATCTTACACTATGCAGCACAGAAGCTGCGTTGTAAGGAGTTTGCATGCCTTTACCCCCCCCTCCATATGAATCTGCAACCGTTATCCGAACCCTTCTAGTGGATGATGAGCCACCCGCACTGGATGAGCTTGCCTATCTTCTGTCCGCAATCGAGAATGTGGAAATTGTGGGAACCGCCTCCAGCGGTGGAAAAGCGGTGGCTATGATCCGGGAGATGGAGCCCGATCTGGTTTTTCTGGATATTCAGATGCCGGGTAAGAGTGGTTTTGAAGTGCTGGCGGATATTGTGCAGATGGCCTGTCCGCCGTTTGTGGTTTTTTCAACGGCCTATGACCAGTATGCCATCCGGGCATTTGAAGAAAACGCTGTGGATTATCTGCTCAAGCCCGTTTCTCTGGATCGTTTGCGTAAAACAGTGGAGCGTATTTGCCGCCTTCTTGGGGGTAGCAGGGGAGAGCAGGCAAAAAACAGGGAAGACGCCTTTCATCTCCGGACTTTGCTGGCTGTGGCGGGCATTGGTCCGGAGATTGCGCGGTTCAGCGTGGAGTGTGATGGCCGGAATGTGCTGCTCAACCCACGGGATGTGCTGTTTTTTCAGAGTACGGACAAACGTGTCCATGCCCATACGGAAGGGGGGGATTTTGCCTGCCCGTCCGATCTTTCTCTTGAAAAAATTGAAGAACGGCTGCAGAGCTTTTTTTTCTTTCGTGCCAATCGTTCCCAGCTTGTTAATCTGGCCTTTGTCCGCTCCTACGCTCCCTGGTTCAATGGTAAATATGTGGCAACCCTGAGTGACAGCAAAGGAACGGATATTACCATCAGCAAGGCACGGGTCAGAGCTTTCCGTGCCGCTATTGAACTCTAGGCATCCATGCATACCCTTGAAATCATAGTTACCCTTGCGGAACGTTTTGGTCTGATTGTAGGCGGAGCCTTCCTTCTGCTGACCTTTGCTCCGGTTCAGCGCATCGGATTCAGCCCGGTACAGACCCGGCAGAGAACTTTTTTTCTCATCATTTTTTTCGGTATTTTCGGTATCATCGGTACCTATACGGGGAATCTTGTTTTTCAGTCCGTAGCCAACCTGCGGGCCATGGCTGTGATCACAGGAGGGCTGTTCGGCGGTCCTCTGGTGGGGCTCGGGGCAGGTCTTGTGGCGGGAGGGCACCGTATTCTGATGGATTTTAATGGTTTCAGTGCATGGCCCTGCGGTATGTCCACGGTGCTGGAGGGACTGGCAGCGGGATTGATCCGGTACAGGATGGGAAGCCAGGCCATGGACTGGAAGGTGGCGGCTCCCATTGCTCTGGTGGGCGAGAGCCTTCATATGATGCTGGTACTGGCACTTTCAAGGCCTTTTGCTGAGGCTGTGGAGCTGGTCAAGCTCATTGCCGCTCCCATGATGATGATCAATACGCTGGGGGCTGTTCTGTTTGTGGAAGTGATCAATATTTTTATAAGGGACAGGGAACGGCGGGAATCTCTGCAGGCCCAGCAGATTCTGGATATTGCCAACCATACGGTCAGTTATCTGCGCTCGGGCTTAAACCTGGAATCCGCCAGAGCAACAGCGGAAATCATCCATAAACGGGCGGGACTGGCTGCGGTGGCCGTGACCGATACCCGCAATGTTCTGGCCCATGTGGGAGCGGGAAGTGATCATCATCTGGCCGGTCATGCCCTGCGTACCCGTGCCACCAGAAAGGTACTGCGAACGGGCCGATCTCTTTTTATCACCTCTGCGGAACGTATTGCCTGCGATCATCCGGGTTGTCCTCTGGAATCAGTCACCATTGTGCCACTGGAAAAAAGCGGTATTGTGGTGGGCAGCCTTAAATTTTATGGTAATGAGACATGCCCGCTGAACCGAACCATGTTTGAGCTGGCCAAGGGGCTGGGTAACCTTTTTTCCACCCAGCTGGAGCTCGAAGATATTCAGGTGAAGGAACAGATGCTGGCAAGGGCGGAAATCCGTCGCCTGCAGACCCAGATTAACCCCCATTTTCTGTTCAACTCCCTGAATACCATTGCTCTTTTTTGCCGGACCAATGGAGAGAAAGCAAGGGAGCTCATTTTGGATCTTGCTTTGTACATGCGTAAAAACCTGAATTCCACTCAGGATTTTGTCCCCCTTTCCCATGAACTGGAACAGATTGACTCCTATCTTTCCATTGAACAGGCCCGCTTCGGTGATCGCATTCGCATTAAAATGGATATTGATTCCCGTTGCCATGATGTTCCCATCCCGCCTCTGCTGATTCAGCCTCTGGTGGAAAATGCCATCCGCCATGGTATTTCGGGGCTGGAAGAGGGTGGGTGTGTTGCCATTCAGGCTTTTTGTGGCGATGGTCACATGCACATCCGCGTGATTGATGATGGAGTAGGAATGGATGCGGCAACACGGCAGGATATCGGTGTGCGCCACCGTATGGAAGGCCAGCGGCAGGGCATAGGCGTCAGAAACTGTGCTAACCGGCTGGAGCAGATATACGGGCCGGACTACAAACCCGATATCATCAGTGAGCCCGGCAAGGGTACATCCATTCATTTCCGCATACCGGTACCCATCTCCTGATCCCTTTCCCCGAATTCTTCCACTGTTGTTTCTGTCAAACCAATCAGTCGGTTCATCCCGGCAATGGGTCATTTCATCGCTGACGGCAGATGGTCTTCCTTTTATATTGATACAAAAAGACGCCAACCCGGTTCTTCCACGGACTTACCATTTAAGGAGGTGTCTTATGCTGTTCTTTTTTGCCTGCGTAGGCCTGCTCATAGCAGGGTATGTCATTTACGGAGCCTTTATTGACAGAATTTTTGAGCCAGATCCCCATCGTACCACACCGGCCATTGCCATGCAGGACGGTATTGACTACATGCCCATGCCCCGCTGGAAGCTCATTTTCATACAGGTGCTGGATATTGCCGGTATCGGTCCCATTTTCGGGCCCATTCTCGGGGCACTGTACGGCCCCATTGCCTTGCTATGGGTAGTCATCGGCTGTATTTTTGCAGGAGCCGTGCATGATTATATGTCCGGTATGCTTTCCGTACGCAACAGGGGCGCCAGTATCCCTGAGGTGGTGGGCGAATATCTGGGGATGTCCGCACGCCAGGTACTGCGGGTTTTCTCCTTTGTACTGCTCATGCTGGTGGGGGTTGTGTTTGTTCTCAGTCCGGCTACGCTCTTGAACGATCTGACCGGTATCAACACCAGCGTTCTTGTGGCCTGCATTTTCGGGTATTATTTTCTGGCAACCATTTTACCCATTGATAAAATTATTGGCAGGATTTACCCTTTTCTCGGCGCACTGCTTCTGGTCATGACCGTTTCACTGGTTGTGGCACTCATGTTTTCCAGCCATCAGGTTCTCCCTAATCTGGATTTTACGTTTAATACCAGCCCCACGAACCAGCCCATCTGGCCGCTTCTGTTCATTACCTTGTCCTGCGGGGCTATTTCCGGTTTTCATTCCACCCAATCTCCCCTTATGGCACGTTGCATGACCAATGAGCGTCAGGGACGATCCGTTTTTTACGGAGCCATGGTCATTGAAGGGATTATCGCCCTGATATGGGTGACGCTCGGCCTTTCTTTCTATGAATCGGCGGAAGCCATGCAGGCAGTGGTTTCCTCTGGCACACCGGCGGCTGTGGTATCTGAAATTTCCCGCAGTCTGCTCGGTCCCATAGGCGGAACCATGGCCATTCTGGCCGTCATTGTACTTCCCATAACCAGTGGAGATACGGCATTTCGTTCCACCCGTCTCATAGTGGCGGAAGTTTTTAATATCAGGCAGGGGGCTGTTTCCAAACGGCTGATGATTGCCCTGCCTCTTTTTGTTCTCGGTTTCATCATCTCCACCCAGGATTTCTCCACCATATGGCGCTATTTCGGTTTTGCCAACCAGAGCCTTGCCACCATGGTTCTGTGGGCGGGTGCGGCTTATCTGGCACAGCGTTCCAAACTGCACTGGGTAGCCAGTATTCCGGCTACTTTCATGACGGCCGTGTGCTGCACTTTCATCATGTATGCAAAGATTGGTTTCAGTCTGGATTACACTCTGGCCGTGATCATGGGGTGCATTCTGGCGGTTCTGGCCCTGGTGGCCTTCCTTTTTAAATACGGCCGTGGTGAGAAAGCCGTAACGGAAACTCCGTAAATCATGGGGTTGTGCAGTATGGTTTGTATTGTTTGATTCAGAAAAGCCGGGCAGGATCTGTCCGGCTTTTGTCTGTATGGAGTTGGCCGTAGCAGGGCTAAGCCGGCCGTTTGTGGGGTGGTTTGGCCATGGGATGTTTGGGAGAGAGGTTCTTTCGGGGAAATCTATAGAGTGGTGAGGCCGGTTACTTTCTGGGCAGAGAACATATTGGCAAGGCCTGCTTTCTGCGATTGTTTCATTTCAACTTTCGGAGTGATTTGTATGGTGATCAGGAAGGGTTATCTTCTCACGGCATTTTTTGTTTTTCTGATGGAAACAGTCATTTTTTTTGGCTTTGCCCACCACGGGTTTATCCGAGGCTTTGTGGGAGATTTTCTGGTTGTTATTTTTTTGTATACTCTGATGAGAAGTGTTGTTGATCTGGGAGCAAAGTTTCTGGCGGCGGGTGTTCTGTGCTTTGCATTTGTTATTGAAATTTTACAGTATTTTAAATTTGTATACTGGTTGGGCCTGGAGCAGAACAGGCTGGCCCTTATCGTTTTTGGGACACATTTTGACCCTTGCGATCTCCTTGCCTATACCGCAGGCTGCCTTACGGTTTACCTTGTGGATGAAGCTGTGAGGAGAAAGAAGGGTAGCCTCTGATACGTCCAGTCCCGCCGGAATGTGGTCCCCCTGTCCATTCGGTTTTTTGTCGGTTTTTCTGACGGTGGTTTCTTTGTCTCCTCAAGGCAGCCGCGCCGGTTTCTTCCAGAACTTATAGGCGCTTTTTCCTGAATTTTTGGCGTCATACAGGGCAATATCGGCCCTTTTGAACAACTCCCCGAAGTTTTCGCTGTCATCCACATCAATGGCTATGCCGATACTGACAGACACCCGGGTATGGGCAAAATCCCGTAGGATGGTGGTATCGAATCCTGCAAGAAGTTTTTCAGCGTATTGTCGGGGTATGCCATGATCCTCCACCTCCGGCAGTATGATGGCAAACTCGTCTCCACCCAGACGGAACAGGCTTTTTGCCGGAAAAATTTCTTGCAGCAGGGTGGAGAAGGCAACCAGTATTCTGTCACCTTCGTCATGACCGAACTGATCATTCACCTCCTTGAAGTTGTCAAGGTCGGCAAGGAGAAGGGCTGTGTTGTGCTGGCAGGGTGTTTTTCTCATAAAATCCTGCAGGCTGCGACGGTTGTTCAGCTGGGTCAGGTGATCCGTATTGGCATCCATCAGAAGTTTGTTTTTATAGCTGTATTCAAGGCTGATATCGAGGAAGAGATAAATGTAGCCCGCTAATACGCCAAAAATATCGAGAAGTTTTTCATCATGAATTTTGAGTACCCTGTTTTTGGAAAGCAGGAGGGTTACTTCTTCTTCCCTCTCAATGATCCATCGTTTGCTCCGGGTGCAGTTCTGGGTTTCATCAATGAAGGAATCAATATTTCTGCCGGTGAGCTCTCCTAGTTTCAGCAGAAAAATATCGGAAAATTTCTGGTTGACAAGGGTAATATTTTTTTCCTTGTCCGTGACCATTACGGCAAAGGGCAGGCATTCAAGAAGAATATTCAATTCGATCATGAGGTTCTGCAGGTCGGTTACATCATGGGCAAATCCAACCGTACCAATCACCTCACCCTCTGAGTCAAAGACCGGTGACTTGTAGGTTTTAAATTTCCGCAGTTCGTCATGGCATTTCACGGTTTCATCAAACAGGCAGGTTTCTTTTTTATTTAAAACGATTTCTTCTGATTCCAGGCAAATATATTCGCCTTGTGCATATTCATCCGGCTCAATACCCCAGATATAGTAGTGCCCTCTGCCCTGAATCTGCTCCTTTGTCTTCTCCACCGCATGGCAGAAGCTGTTGTTGACCTTGAGGTGGGCTCCCCGGGCATCCTTGAACCAGATGAGATCGGGCAGGCTGTCCATCAGGGTGTCCAGATAGCGCTCCGTAAGGGAGGCGTCTTCGTGTTTTTTGATTCCCTGAAGAATGTTTGCAAAGGAGGTCTGCACCTTTTTCCCGGCAAAGGGACGAATCCAGATCTGATCGAGCAGATCATGAACTTCTGCAAGAAGGGGGAGCCTGTCTGTTGTGAAAGAGGCAATGAGAGGCGTTGCGTCGGCCTTTTCCTCATGAATTTTTTGTATCAGAGCGCTCCCGCAGACAGGGGAGTCCAGTATGATCACAGAACAGGATTTCCAGTTTACTCCGTTTTCATGGGGCTGGCACAGAAACTGATGTGAGAACTGCTCCCGTGGGCTTACATCCTGCAGGAGGGCTGCAAGCAGCGGGTCGTCGGTAAGGATGAATATTTTCAGTAAGCGGTGGTACATGGCCTGCTCCTGTGGCTGGTAAGGAAAGGGGGTGCTGTCGCTTCCGTGGCATATCCGGGAAAGAGGGGAAGCGCTCAATGTAATGTGTGGTGTACGTGGCGCGGTGGGGGGGAAAGGGCCTGGGAACCGATGCTGTCTTTCCTGCAGACTACGGAAGTAGCTCCGTACGTATAGTGCACGTACTGGATGGTAGCATAAAATCGGAAGAATGGGAATAATCTGGCATTTTTTATGGATAATCTGTGTAAAATGAAGCATTGTTTAAAAAATATTAGAATAAAAGGATTTCACGCTCTGAAACCTGCTCTCGTTTCTTATGATTCAATATGAAATGGAATGGGATGCCTTACCGGAATTGTCCATTCCACAGGGGAAAAGTTTGCCTCCGGATCATATTGTAGCCGACGTAATCTGCCAATGGTGGGCTGCTGGTGTAGCATGAGGACCGGTTGCCAGAAGGCATAATAAAGAATGAAAAACAGGAAGAATTGCTTTATGATTAGAATAATTACCGCATTGACGAAACTCTGATCAAGCTTTCTCTGGAAGCGGCCGATGTCAGGTACCGCCCACCAGGGAAGAGGATTCTCCTTTTGGGCTAAGAGGCTGGCGGAATCTCTGGAGTCTCTCGGCCCTTCAGGGAGACTGTATGGCAGAGTGGCCCCATGAACCCGTGCATTCTAGTACGTACCTTGTTTGATTTTAAAGGGGGCATATGAGAACCATCAATTTTATTTATAAGGATAAACAGGATCTGCTGCGTCAATCAAAACAGATTTCTTCCTGTACAGGGGAGAATATATTGATTCAGGTCTTTTCAGGGGTTCTCAGCCAGTCTTATCTCTCTTTATTGCTTCGTGATATCAGGGAAGTGTTTCCTGGATCGGCTGTTTTGGGAACAAGCTCATCGGGTGAGATTCTGGATGGAAGAATTGTCAATGGCAGGGTTGTGGTGAGTATCAGTTTTTTCGAGCATACCATTGTCCGGTCCGCCATGGTGAGTCAGAATGATAATCTGGAAATGGCTGGGGAGGAAATTGCTGCCATGATCGGAAGGCAGGATGCCAGAGCCATGATTGTTTTTGCCTGTGGTATAAAAGACGGCATGTTTATCAATGGGACTCCGTTACTCCGGGCGCTGAAGATTTTTTTTGCTGATACCGTAATTGCGGGTGCCCATGCAGGCGACAATGAAAAAGGAATAGAAACGTTTGTTTTTACAGAAAAAGGTGTCTCATCTCAGGGTGTTGCTGCGGTGGCTTTTTTTAGTGAAAAATTACGGGTTCATACGGGCATTAACAGAAACTGGGTGCCCATTGGCAAGAAGTTTACTGTTACCGGAGCAAGGCAAAATATTGTTTATTCCATAGACGATCAGTCTCCCTATGAGTTGTACAGGCACTATCTTGGAAATGAAATTGCGAAAAATCTTCCCCTGTCGGCGGTGAATTTCCCCCTGATGGTGGAACGGGAAGGCCTTGGCATAACCGTTTCTCCCGTATCCATATGTTCCAAAAATGGTTCCTTTCGTTTTGTGCATGATTTTTTTACGGGAGAACAGCTCCGGTTCAGTTTCTGCCATGCAGGATTGCTGAGGCAGGGTTCTGTAAAAATTCGCAATGAATTGAAATCCTTTGGACCTCAATCTGTTTTTATCTATTCCTGTGTTGCCAGAAAAAGGGTGCTGGGAGGAGCCGCTTCTGCTGAGCTGTCAATGCTGCAAGGGTTTCCTGCATCCGCAGGTTTTTTTTCCTATGGGGAGTATTATTCTGCCGATGGTAATCAGGTTGATTTTTTTACCCAGACAATGACCACACTGTCCTTATCAGAAGGGGTAGGGGAGACCGGAACAGGCATTGCGGATGATCCGGGCAATAAAAATATTTCCATAGAGTTTCAGAACCTTGAGTTTTTACATAAGCTTGTGGAAACCATAACCGGTGAGCTGGAAACAACGAACAGGGAGCTGGCCCATTTGGCCAGAAAAGATCCCGTTACCGGTCTTTATAACAGGCGTTTTTGTGATAAATTTTTACAAGATGAAATCAGTCGACAAAGCAGAGTCCATGGGATCATCACCATCCTATTGCTGGATATCGATCATTTTAAACTGTTTAATGACAGGTACGGACATGTTGCAGGGGATGGCTGTTTACGGGCCGTATCCAAAAAAATCATGGAGGCAGCTAAAAGGCCGGGAGATATTCCCTGCAGATTCGGGGGAGAGGAATTTTTGTGTATCCTTTCCATGACAGACCACGAAGGAGGGAAAAAAATAGCCGAAGAAATTATGAGAAATGTGACGGCTCTTGCCATACCCCATTGTGATTCTCCCACATCGGAGTATGTAAGCGTAAGTATTGGCGTTCTTACCATGCGATGTCAAAAGGACATGTCGGGGCCAGCCATGATTGAACGGTGTGACAGATTGCTGTATGAGGCAAAAGAAAAAGGCCGGAACATGATGGTTGCAGAGGATGTAAGCTAAAGGTTGGTATATTCGAACCATTGACTCTGACGGCAAGAGCCATGACTCTTCCGGTTTTTCCAGAAACAGGTACGGCTGGTTTTCTTTTGACGGCACAGAATCAGTATCTGCTCCCCTTTTTAACCGGGCTTGCCCCGAAAACCCACCCGCAGGACTTTTTTCATTCTCCCAAAGCGTTCCAGTTTTTCTTCTGAAAAGAATGGGATCTGAAGCATTGCTCCTTGACCACAGTAAAGGAGAAGGCATAGTGTTTTAAGGGGCGGCGTATGAGTTGCCTGGCACGTGGAGCAGGGCTGTCGGTTCCGGCGCAGACGGGCAGAGCCGGGGGAATCCGCAGCCAATCTTTGGGTAGAAACTGAGCCCCATGGGATTTTCTTTCTGCAGAAGAAGGGCACCCACTGGGGTGTTCTTTTTTTGTCTCCGGGAAGAAGCGGGACGATGGGGCTCAGGCTTTTGTCATGGAAGGGAGGGAGCCTATGTCGTATCTGGTGCTGAGTCAGGATGATCTGGAAATGGTGCTGAGGCTGATGGCTGCACTGGTCGCGGGTATGTTGATCGGTTATGAACGGTCATTTCATGGAAGACCGGCGGGTTTCCGCACCCATGCACTGGTATGCATGGCCTCCAGTCTTTTAATGCTGGTGACCGTTTATGAAGCGCACTGGGTGAGAGCGCACGCGGATCTTGTGCGGCTGGATCCCACGAGAATGGCTCAGGGAATCATGACGGGTATCGGTTTTCTGGGGGCCGGTGTGATCATGAAGGAAGGGTTCTGCGTGCGTGGTTTGACTACGGCTGCTTCCATCTGGATCACGGCGGCCATCGGCATTCTGTCTGGTATTGGTTTTTATTTTCCTCTGGTGCTATCGGTCCTGCTCACCATTATCACTCTGTCCGTTTTCCGGTGGATAGAAGCCCGTATGCCGACCCAGGCCTATTACCATTTTGAGATACAGTTGCTTCGTTTTTCCGGGATGACGGAAGAGTCCCTGCGAAGTCTGATTGAAGGCCATGGTTTCAGCATTGCCAATTTCAGTTATCATATGGAAGGAGAGCAAGGTATCCGCCACCATACCATGATACTGCGGACCACGGACAGAACCCGTGTGACAATACTGGCGGAGAAGCTGACTCCCATGGAAACGGTACATGATTTCCGGATTGTTCCCACAGGAGACTGAAGGATCGGTCTGGCTGTTTTTTCATGGGCAATGGGCGGCATAACCATTGCCCGGATTGTTTTTATTCCATCACCAGACTCCAGTTCAACAGACCATCATAATCCGTACAATCTGTTACCGACAGGGAGGCATCCGGAATGTAGATCTGTTTTCTGTCGGAAACGGGGTAGGTGAGGTATTCCGAACATCTGGCACTCTGACCGGTGCCCACCACAATGCGGGTTCCTTTTTTCAGTGTGCAGCTGGACATTTTGTCCAGGGGTGACCATTGGTAACAGATGGCAAATTCTTCACGGTAGCTTGCCACTTTGCCTGCCGGTGTATCAAAGGACCACCATTTCCCGGATTTGCTGAATGGATTCGTGCTGTTCCATGAGCGATAAACGGGTACATCCGTTTTACTGATATAGACCTTGCCCTGACACAGGCCGCCCTTATCCGGTTCCGCCAGAGCCTCCTGCAACAGCTTCGCATCCTCAGCGGGTTCAAATTGAGAGATAAGATGCTGGGGTAAGTCCGCACTCCCTTTGCAGGTAGGGTCTGTTATCGGGAACACGTCGGTCCGCAGGCTGGAGCAGCTGAACAGAATAACTGGCAGAAAAAGTAACAGTATTTTTTTCATGATGGTTTCCTTTCGGTTGACGTTCTCTGTATTTTGAGGACAGGGCTGGCGTGAGGGTTTCGTCCCTTGCATTTATTGGGCATTCGCTTGCCATATGGATGAAAAGGTGATGGCAATACCTTCGAAATGGGTGCATGCGTCCCAGTAGAGGTCAAAGAAGAGGCCCGAATCCATGCCCTCCTCCGTGGTGATGGAAACGATGGAGCAGGTTCCTCTGATCCGGGTTGTATCGGAAACCTGACAGTTGAAAGGAACAGGCTGGGCTGTATGAAAATCCTGTATTCGTATGCTGCAGGTATCCGCTGGTTCGGGGGCCGGGTCTTCATGGGGCGGAGCTTCCGGTGAATTCGGAGGGTCTGGTAAATCCTTATCGTTTTCTGCACCCGCTATGGGAAGCCCGTTTTCCTGGTTGTTACTGTCTGTTTGTTTCTGTGGGAGTTTTGGGCCTTCGACAGGCGGACCGACGCTGCCCGCGGATTGCAGGGGCTTTTCCGGGTCTGGAACAAAGGTTAAGCTCATTTCTTTCAGAATACCGCTGTTTTCATCATAGGAAAAGATGATCTGGCAGGAAAACGGGGTTTCCAGAAGATCTGGACGCCATGTTTTCTCAAGAGTCTGCTGTATATCGGGCATAATGGTACCTCCATGGTAGATTCTTCTGGAGCGGAGCCCCTTGAAATGAGGGTAATGGCACCGGTCCGGGGGAGTTACCGGACCGATGCGGAACATCTGACCTTCATGCAGGTCAGATGTTCGGTGTTCCCTGGCGGACTGCCGAACAGGCATGGGAAAATGGTTACCCAAAGGGAAAACGGCCCTGTTCTGAGCAGATTTTTTCCTGCGTGTCCGCACTCAGCCCATGATTGTTTCAATGTCGGCTATGTCCGGGTTCTGCCTGCAGATCGGACATCTCACATAGGCAATTCCCGGCACAGTACCTGAATCTACTTCGGCCTGAAAGGCCTGCCTCAGGCAGGCTTTGTGCATGGGGCTGGTGGCGGGGCTTCCGTGACCACAGCTGAGCTGGTAAAAGGGCAGATTATTCTGATCATAGCAGATAACGCATTCCACGGTGGGATCGGCGGCGATTTCCGGCATATGCTTTCTCCTCTTGTATTGTCATGGTTATGACTGATTCATCCGTTTCGGTCTGCCGGATGATCAGGCCCCATGGAAATGGGACCTTTCATGGGAAACCGGCAGAAGGACCGGCAGGGTAATTCCTTGTACTGGCTGTGGAGACAGGAGCCTGTGAACGGGTGATACGGAGAGTGCACACAGCCTGTCTGTCTGTGCCTCATGCTGAGCAGCCGGAAGTTCCGTCTGCTCATTCCGGGTAATGAGCATGAAATGTATCAGGGGCTCTTGTTGGATGTGATCATGAGGCTGTAAGGCAGGGCCCTCGAACCATACCCTCCGCCCACAAGAGAAAGGTCTGCTTTCCTGATGCGGGTGAGGTCGATGGGCTTTGCCCCTGCAACGAGATCTTTGGGAACCATCCTCCCTTCCTGTGCCCGTGGCAGGGATGACACGGCAGCCATCAGCCGGGCGTGAACGCTAATTGTGTGGGCCTCGCCCGGACCAATGACAGGGCCGAGTGCAAGAAGCCGATGGGCTCGGAACAGCGCCGGTCTCAGGAAGTGATCCGGAGACCGGTTTAGGATATTGGCCTTTTCCCCGCTGGTTCTGATCCGGATCATACCGGCAGAATCGGCAGAACGTGGGGCAGAATCCAGCAGGGTTTCTGGCAGAAAGTGGCCTTCCGGAGTCCGTGCCGTGAGGGTGAGGGGAGCCATGCTGATTTTTTGTTCATGACCATATCCGCACCCCCGTATCACCATCCAGACAATGGGAGGACCAGTTCCGGGGAGGGTCTGGAAGAGAACCACATCTGGCGGTATCCGCTCCTCGGCCTGGTTGATAAACCGGATCTCGGTGAAGGCAGTCATCAGGCTTTTCTTTCTCCTGCGCGGTCCCGGATAGAGAGGGGCCGCGCATTTAGGATGTGCAGGAAAGGTGTTCTGCGGACCCATGCTGACAAGCTGTCAGATCAGGCCCAGATAACGTTTTCCAGTGTGAAGACAAAAGGAGTGGCCTCTCTTCCGGGGCCTCCGCCGGTCATGACGATGTCGGCGCTGGCCACACCCAGAAGGCTGACTTCTGTATTGATGGCGGTCATGATGGCTGAACTCATGACCTGGCCTTCAACGATTTGAGATGCAACGCCGATATAGATGGTGGGTTTAAACTGGAATACGGCTTTCTGACCCGGTGCGATGCCTGTTTTGGCGGCAAGCAGTTTGCCGCTGCGGTAAATATTGGCGGTAACCGCACCCATATCAAGGGCATTATAGACTTCCACTTCTTTGGGTGATACGGAGCGGCCCTCCTGTTTGAGCACATCGCCGGAGTGGTCTTTCTGCATGGAGAATTTGTTTCCGGGAAAAGCGTTGAAGCGTTCGGTGTAGTTTCCCCAGCTGTCACTGGCGCAGACTTCCATGTCCAGATCGTATTCAAAGGGATGATTGCAGTCCCGTCCGAGATTGCGGATGCAGCGCCAGGCAACGGCCAGCTGGTCAAAGCTCGGTGCAATGTTCTTCTGGAAAATAACGATGTCGGAATTATTCGCATCGGCGGACTGATTGACCACTCTCAATTTGATGGATTTCATTTTTTATCTCCTCGTATATCAATGGTTGAAGGAATATTTGCTGCATTTGCCTGGCCAGGGCTGGATGGGACCTTATTGTCCCGATCCCGTTCATAACTGCCGGGGATACCGGCAGGGGGATCCTGTTTCAGGTCTGCATATCCGGGGATGGGGCTGGACCGTGGAAGAAGGTCTCCCATGCACTCATCCGTCTTCCCACTCCCGATGAAAAATGATGCTGCAATGCACGGATCTAATGGTGTGGCAGGTTTGGTTCCCACTTTACGGTAATGGAAGAGCCCTGCAAGTATGAAATTCAATAAAGGGAACAGACGGTCCTTTCAGGGGAACAGGCAGTCTGAATTTAACCATTGGAGGGGGTTTTGATGGCATGATTTCCGGTGTTGCATTGCGGGGTGGTTTCGGAATCGGCAAAGAAGCTTCCGGCCTCCGATGTTTTGCAACGAGCGGCTGTTTCAAAGAGTGTGAGAACATACGGCAGGTAGTATCTTCCAACGGGGACCATGGCTGGATTTGTTGTATCCAGAATCAGCACAAACCGTTTTTCTCCGTCCCTTTTCAGTCTTCGGACCCAGCGTCGGTGGACCACAAACTGGCGGTGAACCCGCAAGAAACTTTCCGGCGGCAGGCGACCGGCCACGGACTTGAGCAGCTCCGGTGTTTCAAAAATTTCCGTATCCGTATGAATACGGGTTCGTTTGCCCGCAGAGCTCAGATAGAGGATATCCCGAAGGGCGACCAGATAGTTTTGGCGATCCGACCGGAAAGCAAGGCTAAGGGTGTTCACAGAATCATGCTGGAATTTTTCATTTCGGATAAAAATGAGACTTCGTTCGATGGCCCGGTCGAAGCGGCTTCTGGAAAAAGGCTTCAGGAGGTAGTCCACGGCACCCATTTCAAAGGCGCGGAGGGCATAGCGGTCATGGGCTGTAACAAAAATAACATGACCCCGCCCGGCCGTCCGGCTCAGAACCTCGATACCAGAGCAACCGGGGAGGCGGATATCCAGCAGAATCAGGTCGAACCGGCGGGCAGCAAGGGCCTCAATGGCTTTTTCCCCACTTCGGGCAACGGATATGCTTGTAAATTCAGTTCGATGTGTGAGAAAGCTCTGGATGAGATGAATGGACTGCAGTTCGTCCTCTACAATGAGAACAGAAAGGGTATTGAGTGCGCCGGGCATCTGAAAGTCTCCTTGGGGGTCCCGGTTTCACCGATTAGCTACTTTCATGTTGGTTTGGTTTGTGCGCGCCAGTGATTGTCTGGTTTTTTTGATGGGTGTGGATTGGATAGCAAAATCGTAGCATGATAATAGAATTTTAGCGGAAGTCACAGAATAAAGCGTGGAGGGTACGATTCTTCTTTTGACGCGTTTTTCGTAAGCCTGTGGCAGGAACCTTCTGTCTGTTCGGATTGTTTTTCTGCCCGCATTATCCATGAGAGCAGGGTGTTATGGTGAAAAATGCAATAGGGAGGGCGGAGGCATACTATGCAGGCACGGCAATTTTGGAAGGGTTTTACCGACGGTGATGGCTATAGTATGGTGTTGTATTTTGGGATGATAGTGGGATAAGATTCATGGTGTCTGAATGGTTCTGGCTGGTACGCTGCCATTGGCTGCTCAGAATCTGTCCGGTTACGTATCAAACAATGCGTTGTGATCTTTCATCAAAGAAAGGGTGTTATATGGAGCGTTTTGTTTTTAACAAATTCCGCCAGTTTTTTTTGTTACTGGTGGGTACGTTTTTGATTTTTGGTGTTGTGGGTCCGGTTCCTTCCGCCCATGCTGCAGGAAAAGTTGTGATTGCCAATGGAGACTGGGCTCCCTATCAGGGTAAAGACCTTGACGGCGGAGGACCGGCCTCCCGGATTGTGCAGGAAGCCTTTAGAAGTCAGGGTTGGGAGGTGGAGTTCCGGTATTTGCCATGGGCAAGGGGCCTGAATCTTACTCAGGAAGGACAGCTGGATGCCACCATGCTGTACAGTTACAATGAGGACAGGGGCAGGTCGTTTATATACAGTGATCCTATTATCAGTCTGGACACCGTTGTTTTCTCCCGCAAAGCCGATCCTGTTAACTGGCAGAAGCCCGAAGATCTGAAGGGGATTACCCTTGGTGCCGTGCTGGAGTACGACTATGGCTTTGTTTCGGAAGCGAATGGTTATACTTTGGACAGGGTTGCCTCCAATGAATTCAATTACCGGAAACTGGCCGCTGGTCGTATCGCGGCTCTTCTGGAAGAACGGGTGGTCGGTCTGGCCACCATTGAGCGGGAAGGTTTGCAAGGGGCAATCACCTTGAATCCCAAGCCTGTGAAGAGTGTTCCCTATCATCTGATTGTTTCCAGGAGTCATCCCGGGGCAGAAAAAATCATGGCCGTATTTAATGAAGGGTTAGCACAGCTCAGGGCAGAGGGTCGTCTGGATGCCCTGCTACAGATGGCACCGTAAGGAGCTGCAGGCCAGTTTGTCGTAGAGTCAGCGTCTTCAGGTTGTTATTCCAGCCTGAAGGCGCTTTTTTTGTCTGTCTCCGTTTTTTTTGAACCGCAGGAAAAGTTCTGTTTGTGCTGGCGCTGAAATTCCGATGGATGAGGTAAGTTGAAAATATCGGACACCAAAGTTATCATCCAACCAGAACGGAGGTGTCTGAATGGCAAAAAACGCAACGAACGGTCGCTATTCGAAAGAATTCCGGCATGAAGCCGTGAAAATGATTATCGAAGACGGTCTGACCGCATAGGAAGCATCGCGTCAGCTTTCCCTGCCCAAGTCAACCCTGGAAAATTGGGTTGACTTGGGCATCAAAGCATTTTAGCCGTCTGTCGTTTTTTAAAAAATTGTTTCTCGTAATCAACAGATGAGGGATAGCCTCGTTACTCTTGCCGTTTTTGCTGGCTGAAAAAGATTTCCTGCCTCAGTTTTCCAGCGGTCGGAAATACTTGAACCGGAAAGCTTACTTTTTTTCCTCAGTGCGGCGATTCGTTTTGAGAAGAGCTCCTTTGGCTATGGGGGAGTCTCCCTGTGCTGCGGGATTTTCCCCTGAGCTTGGACGCGGACGGGTTGTATGCGGATCTCTGGAGGGAGCAGCAGCGTTCCGGCGGGTGGAAGCTTAAGGGCGAAGCACTCCTGTCTGCCGGATGAAGGAAGCAGAGCATGGTTTTCCTGAACCGTCCCATGGCGCAAACCAGAGGCTTTGCTGGGATTTTGCCAAAAGAGTTCCTGTATCTTGAATCGGGTACAGGCCGTTTCGGGGTACGGCATGAGGCGGCTCTGATACAGGGCCGCATGCGGATGCGGGTGCCGATGACAAGGTGTGGCCACATTGCCACTGTATGGTTTGTCTCCGGATTGTCAGATACGGAAGTCCCCGCTGAGACTGTCTGCACAGGCAGTCAAAAAAACAAAAATGAAAAAGGCCTGCTGTTTTAGTGGGTCTTTTTTTCGTTTTTGTATGGCAGCTGTTGTTATCTGTGGGGTTCGGATGGATCCGATGGGGTGGATTGCATAGATTTGTATATCTGCATATTTAGATATTTTATAATTCCCCTTTTCAATCGGAGGAAAAAGGACTATGGGTTAAGCAAATGATAATCTCTTTTCTATGGAGTGATGAAGTAAATGCTGGAAACAAAAGAAAAAAATGCAGTTCAAGGTATGCTTGCCCTCGTTCCTCTCTTAGTCTTTATTCTGATTTTTTTAGGAAGTGGGATATTTTTTCATGTGAGCGGAATCGATTTTGCTTTTTATCAGATTTCGGCCCCCGTTGCCATTCTGCCCGCCATCATTCTTGCCGTTATTCTGAGCCGTCAGCGCCTTGAAAAAACCATCGATTCTTTTTTGCGGGGTATCGGTGACACCAATATCATGGCCATGTGCATGATTTATCTTCTCGCAGGGGCATTCAGCTATGTGGCCAAAGAAACGGGCGGAGTGGATGCCACGGTGAATTTTGCTCTGGATATTATTCCGTCGGCATTGATACTGCCCGGTATTTTTATGGTGGGTGCCTTTATTTCAACGGCCATGGGAACATCCATGGGGACCATTGCTGCCGTTGCTCCCATAGCCTATGGCATTGCCCAGCAGACGGGTATTCCACTGCCTCTTATGGCAGGAACGGTTCTTGGCGGGGCCATGTTCGGGGATAATCTCTCCATCATTTCGGATACCACCATTGCTGCCACAAGGACCCAGGGCTGCAGCATGAAAGATAAGTTCAGGATGAACGTGTTCATTGCCCTGCCTGCCGCACTGATCACCATACTGTATCTTTTTTTAGCCAAATCCGGTCTTTCCGCCGAAGTGCCTGTCACGGACTACAACTTTTTTCTGGTGATTCCTTATATACTGATTCTGGTGATGGCAGTATCGGGCATCAATGTATTTGTGACCCTCTTATCCGGCATTGTCTTTGCCGGTATTTCCGGTTTTTTTACGGTGGACAATTATCACCTTCTGGAGTTTTCAAAACAGATATACGGTGGCTTTACTTCCATGCAGGAAATTTTTCTCCTGTCCATGCTCATCGGCGGGCTCAGTGCTCTCATGAAAAAAGAGGGAGGGCTTGATTTTGTCAGTTCAAAGATTCAGGCAATGATCGGTGTTTTTTCCAAAAAAGGAAAAAGTACAAAAGCTTCCGAGCTTGGCATCGGGCTTATGGCGTTGCTGACCAATTTCTGTACGGCCAATAATACCGTATCCATTATTGTTACGGGAAGTGTTGCCAGAGATATTGCCGCTAATAATGATATCGAGCCCAAAAGATCCGCCGGTATTCTGGATATGTTTTCCTGTATTTGCCAGGGGCTGATTCCCTATGGTGCCCAGGTTCTTCTTGCCGCATCCATTTTCAAAATTTCGCCTGTGTTTATAACAGGCAATGTTTTTTACTGTATGGCTCTGGCGGTTTGCGCTGTGGCGGCTATTCTGCTCAGAAAAAATGAAAGCACACAGATGCGCCATGCCGTGAGTGAAGGGTAGCTTTCTGTCCGTTGACTTATCCTTCAAAGGGTTTGGCTGCTCATATTCCGTAGAGAATGGGCAGCCGAACCTTTTTTTATATGGAAGCATGGTCCAGTTTTTTTCAAAGAAGTCCGGATTGTCATTCGGCAGGGGTTTACGATCGGTTTCTGATAAGAAAAAAGTTATTTGTGGCCCTCTGCTCAGCTGTTTTCACTAAAAAAGAGCTCTGGTTCTTTCCGGTCTTTACAGGTGTCACTCAGCCGGATTGCTATATCTTTTATGGCTCCATGTTTCATAGTCCTTGCTTTTTCAGGGCAGATTTTAATGCAGGCGCAGCACAGGATGCATTTTTCTTTATCGCTTGCTGAATATGATTGTAAATCGATGGCACCAGCAGGGCATGCCTCCGCGCAAGCCCCACAGCCTGAACAGCTGTGGCTGATGTCGATAAAATCAACAGAAAGCAAAGGAGCAGGATGTTGGGAAGGAATTTTTCCGGGTACATGAATTTCAGGAAGTAGATCCAGATGTCTTGCGGAACGGAGTATTTCACTGATTCGGCGGCCAAAAGTTTCCGCGTGTTCCAAGTCTTTTGCATCGGGTCTGGACAGGGCGATCGGCGTGTCGGGGCCTGAAAAGGAGTGCTCTCCAATAAATGCCGCACAGGCCACGGGAATCCCCCCGTTTTGGATCATTCTGTCTTTGAGTTCACTCAGTGCATCTTCATAGGCACGGTTGCCGTAAACGACAACGCATACGGTGGGTGTCTGGTTGGCTTGGATGGTGTGCAGCCATGGGTTCAGCAGGGCCGGTACTCTTCCCACGTAGACCGGAACGGCAACAATCAGTACTTCATCTTTGGCTGTCAGCAAGTTCTGTTTCCGTGAATCCGGTTTTGTCATATCTATGAATTCACAGGTGGGGTGATGAATACCACGGACGATGGCCTGAACAAGAGCCTTTGTGGTTCCGGTAGGAGAAAAAAAGCAGGCTTTGACAGATTGAATTTTCATTGACTGTTTTCCTGTTGGATTGTGACAGCAGACATGGCAATGGGCTGGTTCCCGTAAGATGCCTTTTCCGTTTATGGTAAACGGTTTCCTCTCTATTGTATCTCCTGAAACCTGTTTCAGACTCAATGCCTTTTCGGATTTATTTTTAGCGGATATCGCTACTCTTCTGAAAGAGAACCTTGATTTTTGCCGTCTGGGTCGTGGATTGCCACCTTGCCGTCACAGGATGCTGAAGCATATTGGTTTGATCTGAAAGAATGGCTGGATAAAAGGCTTCGGAGGAAGCCTTTTATCGTTTGGGGGCAGGGTATTGCCGGATTGGGGTAATGGGAGAGGCAAAAGCCGGGTAAGCTCAGGAAAATGAAGCCGTAAGGAAACCAGCGACAGCCTCAAAGGATGGTACAATGAAAGATGAAACACCCCGTTATCTGACGGACATTCCCGGCGGTGCTTCCTGCCGGATGGCTTCTTCTCCGGAATATGACAGAGATTCCGGCCTTTTGCTGCGGTTTGCCGCTTTTGGCCTCATGCCAGGTGTGCCCGTGAAGGTGATTCGTAACAGCCTCTGGGGGCCGATGGTGGTACATGTGCGGGATACCTATCTGGCTCTGGGCCGAAAGCTGGCCCGTCAGCTGTGCGTGGTAGAGGAAAAGGAGGCAGAAGTTTCCGGGTCTCCGGCCGACACTTCTGACCCGGAGGCAGAGTGATGGTGGTTGCAACAGGACAGAAAAGAATTTCGGAAGAGATGGCTTTTCCCTGCATCCCAGAGCGCCAGCGGGTTGTGGCCGTGACAGGCCAGCCAAACACAGGCAAATCTACCCTGTTCAACCGGCTTACGGGAATGCGTCAGCGTGTGGGAAACTGGCCTGGCAAAACCGTGGATCGAAAGACCGGGAATGCCAAGCTGGGTACAACGGTGTACCGTATGGTGGATCTTCCCGGTGCATACAGTCTTACACCCGCCTCTGCGGAGGAGGCAATAACCAGAGACTACCTTCTTTCACGGGAAGCGGATGTGGTGGTTCTTGTGGCCAATGCGGCGGCCCTTGCCCGCACTCTCTATCTGGCAGCGGAGTTGATCCCTCTGGGTATTCCCATGGTGCTGGCCCTTAACATGATGGACGTGGCCGAAGCGGAAGGTCGTCCTGTGGACGCTAAAAAGCTGGAAAAGGTGATCGGTATTCCCGTGGTTCCCATGGCCGCATCCCGAAACCGTGGCGTACGGCAGTTGCTGGAGTGTATGGAGGTGTTGACAGATCAGCCCATGCTGTCGGAGCAGCCGGACAATCTGCCTCTGGTGGTAAAAACAGTGGAGCGGCTTATCGCTCCTTCCCTTGGTACCGTTCTGCCCCAGTGCTGGGCAGCCATTAAGCTTGTGGAAGGAGATAAAGAGATTCTGGAACGGGTGAAGGCTTTGTTGCCTGAAGCAGAAAGCCGCCGCCTGATGACGGTGCTGGAGACAGAGGAACATGGCCCGCTGGCTCTGGTGGAAGCCAGACGGAGATGGATTGACTGTGCCTGCGCCGCCGCCCTTCCCGATATCCGCGCCGCTGCAGACAGGACGCGGATGTGGGATGGCCTGCTGCTGCATCCCCTGTGGGGGCGGCTTGTGGCTTTTTTTTTCATTCCTCTTCTCATGGCTTCGGGCGTGGCTTTGGGAGCCATGACGGGCGGAACTCTGATCAAGGCGGCCCTGTTGCAGCTTCCGGCGCTTAAGGCGGCCTGGCCGGGGCTTCTGGGTAGCCTTGTGGCGGATGGTATTCTCATGGGCATCGGCTGGGTCGCCGCCCTTTCGGTTTTCATTGCGATTATTTATGCCATTTTTTTCTTTTTGGAGGATGTGGGGTATCTGGCCCGTATTTCTGTTCTGGCGGACGGACCGCTCCGACGTGTGGGAGCTTCCGGCAGGGCGGCCATACCCATGGTACTGGGCCTGATGTGCAATGCCGTGGCCGTGGCGGGAACAAGGGTAGTGGAAACCCGCAGGCAGCGGATGGTGACCAGCATCATGCTGCCTTTTTTCCCCTGTCTGGGGCAGACCATTGTGGCGGCTGTTTTTGTAATGGCTTTTTTCCCGCCCCGAACCGCCGGATGGATTGTATGCGGCCTTACTTTGGCCAATGTGGCGGTGGCCTTTCTCGCAGGAGGCGTTGCCAGCCGATTTATGGAAAAACGGGGCGAGGATGCCATGATCCTGGAGCTGCCCCTGTACCACCGTCCCCATTTTCCAACCATTCTGGCCAATCTGAAGGATCGGGTCCAGGCCTTTGTATCCCGCTCGGGAAAAGTGATTCTTGCCGCCATGATTCTGGTCTGGGCCCTGACATGGCTGCCCAACGGGGATATGGAAACGGGCTTTCTCTACCGTATCGGTCAGTATCTTGAGCCTGCCGGACAGATGATAGGGCTGGACTGGCGTTTTCTCGTGGCGCTGATGAGTTCGTTTATTGCCAAAGAAACCACCGTGGGAACCCTTTCCGTGCTGTTTGCCACGCCGGACGCTTCTCAGGGGGCTGTGTCGACAGCCATTGCGGGTTCCGTTTCTCCGGCAGGAGCTCTGGCCTTTGTGGTGGCTTCTCACTTTTTTATTCCCTGTGTGTCCACTGTGGGAATTTTTAAGGCGGAAACAGGTTCCTGGAAACTGACGGGCATTCTTGTAGCTGTCATGTTTGTGCTGGCTCTGGTACTGGCGGCGGCAGCTTTTCGTATAGGAGAGTTTTTTTTATGAGATTCCCTGCCATAAAAGACTTCACACCTTGATTTTATAAAACTTTATGGGTTTTCACGGAAAATGGATATCCGGTGAAAAGGTACCGGTGGATATGCAAAAATATGACTTTAGTCTCTGGAGCGCAGCAGCTCGCCGGGGGTAATCCCGAAGGTTTTTCGAAAAGCGGCAATAAAATGACTGACATTGGTGTAGCCCACATCCCAGGCAGCTTCGCTTACGTTACGTCCATGGTGTTCCATGAGGTTACGGGCTTCCTGCATACGATGGTACTGAAGATATCCGAAAACCGTGGTGCCGAAGACTTGCCGGAATCCTGCCTTAAGATGGCATTCGTTGAGCCCGGCCCTGCGGGAAAGCCGGGCGATGGTGGGAGGATTGGTCATTTCCCGTTCCAGAATACGGGCGGCTTTGGTGATGCGGTCGTGAATGCGGGGATCCGTCCTGCGGGTTTTCTGTTCTTTTGTGAGGGAGGCAAGGTGCAGGGAAAGAAGTTCAAGGGCTTTGGCTTCCAGATAGAGCCTGCGGATGTTTTCCCGGAAGGTGCAGGTGCTGATCTGATGGAGAACTGTGCGGATTTCCGGCGGAGTGGGCTGTTTGTGGAAGACGGATGACGGATTTCCACTGCAAAGAAGCGGAAGGATGTCCGGGTGATGTTTCAGTGTCTCGGAAGGCAGCCACCGGGAAAGGAACTGGGGTGTCACCTGAATGCCGATGGCGGTCTGACATTCTCCGGGCTTTACGGAAAAACCGCCGTGCAGATCCTGCATACGGCAGATGGTGCAGGTGCCCGCCTCTGTGACGCATTCCAGAGATCTGCCATCGGCAAGGTTGTAGCGGTGTTGGCGTGTGCCGGAGAGGTAGCAGCAGAAGCTTACCGGTGTGGCAGAAGATTCTACCCGAAAATCCATGGCATCTGAGGGCCGGAAGCTTGAAAAAGTGAGGGAAAGGCCGGGGCAGATGGCCAGAGCATGGGAACCCGTGCCTGCGAGGCGTAGGGAATCCGCATCTGTCACCGGCGTTTCTGTCAGTTGGAAGACAGGGGGAAGTTTCGATAGGGTTACCATGGGTACGTCTGGCATGGGGATCCTTTTAGTTTTTTTATGTGTAAAATTAAATTTGTTTAAGCTAAAAAATATGGTCTTTGCAAGATATGATTTGGGTCATCGCTGGTTTTTGCTTTTTTTATCCGTTCATGGATTCACTGCGCATTTATTTAACGAGCCTTTAGTGGTTCCGGCATCTGGAGGATACACATGGGAAATGCGGGCGCATGTATTCAGTGGAAGCCCGATGGGGAGACCCTTTGGGGCAGGGACTTCATTCTTGCTCCTGAATTTGGGGCAGGATGGATGAGCTGCCGGAATTTTGCATCGGGACTGAATCTTACGCTGGCGGACTTCTGTCTGCGCAGGCGGGCGCATTTTTCTCTTCATCTGGAAGAACGGGTGGTGGGGCTGAGTTGTTATCTTTCCGGTTCCGTTCACTGCCGTTTCCCAGCGTGGGAGGAGACCCTCACCCTCCGTGGTGGTGATGCCGGAATTTTTTGCCTTGCAGCACAGCAAGGGGAAGGTGCCGCGGATCCATGCCGAACGGTGCTGGCAGAGCTGCGGCTTTCCGACTTCTTTCTGTATCGTCTGGAAGGGGAGGCTAAAGCCGTTCTTACGGGTGGGGAGAAAGGCGTACGGGTGCTACCCATCTCCCCGGGGAGTGCTGTGATTGCGGGAGATCTTTTTTCCTGCCCGTACACCGGTGTGGCAAGGGAGTTCTTTTGGGAGGCCAAAGCTCTTGAGCTTCTTGCCCATACCCTTTCAGGGGCGGAAGCTACGGTTTCCGATGATCTTTTTGCCATGCGGGCGGCGAGGGATCGTCTGGTGCGGGAAATGGCAGATCCGCCGGATCTGCGGGAGCTGGCCCGGCAAGCCGGGCTTTCCCGCACCTGTTTTGCGGAACGCTTCCGGGAGCTTTTTGGCATGCCTCCTTTTGCCTATCTCCGGGAAAGGCGCATGGAGGCTGCCCGGGCTCTGCTGCTTTCAGGGAGCGTGAATGTTACAGAGGCGGCTTTGGCCGTGGGGTATGCCAGCCTCAGTCATTTTGCGAGGGCTTTTCGTGAACGCTTTGGTGTGCTGCCATCTTCTCTGTGATGCGGCGGGTATTTTCACTGTGCCGTGAGGGGTCCGGAGCGGACACCCATGGGATTTTTACGGACGCTCCCGTCTGTTATCCGGACGGAACCGGTAGCAGGTCCGATATTTTTTGGTTATCCGTATAAAGTACTCTCAGTCAAAAACTGTCTTGCAAAAGGAGCTTGGAATGGGAAGGATTTTGTACGGTATGGCGGCCGCCGTCATGGTAGTGATCATGGGGAGCCCATCGGCTTTGGCCCGTATCCTTGACAATGTGTACGAAGATGAAGGTCTTGTGGTCACGGCCCAGAAGCAGAGGGAACATATCCGGGAGGTGCCAGTGAGCATGGAGGTCTTTACCGGAGAGAGACTGGAAGAGGCGGAGATCCGCAACACGGCGGAGATGCTGCGGCATACGCCCAACCTTCATATGAAGGACTCCGGAGCGGATCATGTGATTGTCATCCGGGGCGTGTCGAGCTATCCCAACAGCCTGACCTCACCTGCTGGATACTATGTGGATGACATTGCCTACCCCCTTCAGGTGATGCACAACACGGATTTTTTCGATGTGGAGCGGGTGGAAGTGCTCCGTGGTCCTCAGGGAACCCTGTACGGCAAGAACTCGGAGTCCGGTCTGATCCATGTGATTACCCGTGCGCCGGATGACACCCTGCGGGGACGGCTGCGGCTGGGATACGGGAACTACAATACCTGGGAGGGTGGTGTTTCCGTGAGCGGTCCTGTGCTGCAGGACCGGCTCTATGCCGGTGTTCAGGTACTGGGCATCAAGTCAGACGGTTTTGTGGAAAATATGTACTCAGGTAATGACAAGTCCGGAAGCAGGGAGCGTGTCAGTGGACGGGTCAGATTGCGCTGGACTCCCAATGATGCATGGGAACTGGAGTACCTTGCCGATGCTCTGCATCACGATGATGGGAACGGTATTTTCCGGTTTTATGAAGCAGGAGATGCCGGAGATTTCACAACCCCTCCCCATACGATCAATCAGGACGTGGACAACCAGTACAAGGAGGAGACCGCCAGTACCCACAGCCTGAGGCTGAAGCATGCGGGGGAGTCGTTTGATATGACGCTTATTACGGGATTTCAGGAATACAAGATGGATTTTCTGGTGGATGCGTTTATTAAGCCCACCAATGACGGAACCTGGCTGTATTCCTACGGAAGCCGTCAGACCATGACGGAACTGCGACTGAGTTCTCCCGTAACGGCAGACCGTGTGAAGTGGCTGGTGGGAGTGTCCGCGTCCAGTGAGGAGCAGAAGGTCAACGCCGACGGGGGAGATCCCAGCGGAGAACGGTACTACTGGCGGCGGGTGGACATAGACATTGTTTCTCAGGCGATTTTCGGGCAGGCCACCTGGCGTTTTGCGGACCGCTGGTATCTCACAGGCGGGGGACGTTTTGACTTCCAGACGGCGAAGGGTGTTCTCAGCGACCGGAGCATCTATGCCTTTATGAATGCCGACACAACGGATGACCTTTCCAACCGGGAGTTTCTGCCCAAGGCCGCCCTGCGGTTTGCTGTGACGGATGATGTTTCCATTTATACCAGTGTGGCCAAGGGTTTCATGGCCGGAGGCATCAATGCCTGGGCCAATCTCGGTGTGCCTGATTCGGGGAGATACAGTCCCGAATACACCTGGAACTACGAAGTGGGCATGAAGGGTCGTTTTCTCGACCGCAGGCTGGATGTGGAGACAGCCCTTTTTTATATCGACATCAAGGACAAACAGGTTTCCGATACCAATAAGGATATGCAGACCTATATCCGGAATGCGGCCAGTGCCACTTCCTGGGGGGGCGAGCTTTCCTTCACCGCCCGTATTCTTCCCGGTTTCGATGTCTTTGGCGGCATGGGCGTGACCCAAAGTGAGATTGAGAAATGGAAAACCTATGAGCAGGACAGTGGCGGGAATGTGGTGGCGCTGGATTACAGTGGTAAAAAACTCCAGAACGTCCCTGAATACACCGTCTGCCTGGGCGCTCAATATCGCCATGCCAGCGGCCTGATGGCCCGTGTGGATGTTCATGGCGTGGGCGAGTTTTATGGTGATCCCAAAAACAGTACGCGGCAGGAAGCTTACCGGCTGCTGAACGCCAAAATCGGATATGAGACCGAGGCCTGGGATATTTCCCTCTGGGGAAAAAACCTCACGGATGAGACCTATGCCACCTATATCGCCCCTTATAAAGGTGCGGCCGGAGAGCTGGTGGGCAATTCGGCTAAAGATGGCGATCCCCTGACCTTTGGCGTGACCGTGAACCTGCGGTACTGAGGACTGGATTCCGTCACCCGGTGAAATCGCAGGCCTTATGCCGGCTTTTTCAACCGGTGGAGAGCAGGCCAGTCAGTAATCTGTTGGGAAAATGCCGCCCATACCAGCCTGTGTCATGGGCGGTGGGAGAAAAAATTCCGGAATCTTTCCGGTTGTGATGTTTTGTTATGCAGGTGCATAGACCCTTGCCCGGCCCATGAGAATTCGGGGACGGGCAAGCTCCCTGAATCCTTTTGCAAGGACAGCCTCGTGTTCCTTAGCGAAAGCTTTTGCTGTTACGTGGAAGCAGGGTTCGGAGAGAAAGAAACGACCATTCGGCCTGATGAGGCTGCGAATTTCTTCCAGATGGGTAGGTATGTCCGGCACCTCGTGGAGCATCCAGAATGCATTGATGAAATCAAAGCGGCCTTCCGTGCCGATACGGTCAGCCTGGCAGAGATGGGGAAAGATGAGGTCTGCCACACCTTCTCTTCTGGCGCGGGATAGCATGCGGTTGAGCATTTCAGGCTGAAGATCGGCGGCGAAGACAACTCCCTTGGGGCCAGTGATACGGGCCATGGGAATGGCGGCGAATCCACCACCGCAGCCAATATCCAGAATCCGCATGCCGGGCCGGACCCATGGCGCATAGATGCGCTCTGGCTGGTGCAGCATGCGGCGGAGCGGGTTTTCAAGATGGACAACGTGTTTGTGAGAGCAGATATGGGGCATGAAATTCTCCTGTATTAGGTTTAGCAGCTAAACAGCGCGGGCAACAAAAATCTCAAAATGGCCTGCTGTTGCCGGAGATTTTAGCGATGACGCTCGGTCATTTCCTTCAGCAGTACAAAAAAGTCCTCAAGCACCTGGAATTCGGAGTCACTCATATCGGACATGCGTTGGATAAGTGGAGTATCCATGGTGGCATGGTACTGCTCGTGCCCTTCAAAAGCGGATTTTCCAGCTGGAGTGAGCCAGATCTGGTACCGCCCGTCATCGGAAATCTCATCGG
The DNA here is from genome assembly GCF_026155325.1 of Desulfobotulus pelophilus. Taxonomy (NCBI): domain Bacteria; kingdom Pseudomonadati; phylum Thermodesulfobacteriota; class Desulfobacteria; order Desulfobacterales; family Desulfobacteraceae; genus Desulfobotulus; species Desulfobotulus pelophilus. Next base: position 197,944 of record NZ_JAPFPW010000004.1, read on the forward strand.
TTCTGGTGATGAGTTCTTTGGCTTCCAGCTTTGCCAGTACCTGGGACACGGCCCCCCGGGTAACGGCTGCCAGGGCTGCCAGAGCTGCGGGATGGATGCCGGGGTTTTGTCCGATTCGCATGATCATGTGGATTTCCGATGGAAAAAGAGGAGGGCTCCCGCCGTAGACCCGTGCTTTGCGTTCATTGCGGCGGATGCCTTCGACCACCTGTAAAAAAAGGTTGATCAGATTCTGTGTTCGGCATGTTCGGTCGTTCATGGTCTCTTTGTATAGTAGCTAAACTTGCTGCGTCAAGAGTAAAATACAATCCATGTGACAGGTACTGATTTTCATGAAGAACAGAACCGGGGGAGACGGGATCAGCCCCGGTTCACCGGCCTTTCACCTGCCGTTGCGTCATGCCCTCTGACCCGGTGAACGGGTACTGAAAGGGCATGTATGGGGGTTTTTTGTTTAACAGGGTGGGTCAGAACCGGCCTTTCTGGCATGGGGAAGAGGCAGGGTTGACTGAAAAAGATTGGTTCTGGCAAGGTTTCTTACAGCCAGAACGGCGGGGTGCTTAAGCCGACGCTCAAGGGAGATGGCGTAAAAGCGGATCATTTCGCTTTCGGAAGATCCGATGATCCGAACACCGTACTGCCTGACCACCTCATCGGCTATGACGGAGGGTACGGGAAAGATCCCCAGCCCCGTATGGCCGAAGGCTTTCAGAAGTGCCGTATCGGCAAATTCTGCCACTATGTGCGGCCGGAGATGATTTTTGGAAAGCCACTGATTGACTACGGCCCGCAGGGAAGTACCCTCCGATGGCATGAGCATGGGCGCATTCTGCAGGGAAGCGGGAAAGCTGTCCGCCAATCCTTCTGCCAGTGAAGGACTGGCACAGAAGGTTACCCCGGACTGGCCCAGCTCATGGCTGTAGGCCTTGACGCCCAGCTCCCGGGGCAGGGTCTGGTCGGCAATCACCAGATCGAGACGGTGGATGGCCAGCTCTCCGAAAAGCCGCTCCGGCTTATCATTGTGACAAACCAGCCGTATGGGTTCGGAGAGGTTCAGGGTGGCACTGAGCAGCTGGTAGGCAATGGATTTAGGAACCGTATCCACAACTCCTACCCGAAAAACAAAGCCTCCGCTGATGGCCTGATCCCTTACCAGCAGTTCTATTTCGTTGCCTATCTGAAAAATTTCATCCGCGCGGGAGAGGGCTACTTCTCCGGCCTGGGTCAGTTCCATGCGTTTGCCTACCCGCCTGAACAGATGGGTTCCCAAAGATGCTTCCAGCTCACCAATCTGATGGCTGATGGTCTGCGGTGTAACATGCAGATGTTTTGCCGCACGTATCACACCACCTGACTTGGCAACATTCCAGAAATAATACAGTTGTTTATAGTTGAGCATGGAGTTTCCTGCTTTCTTATTGTCAGTTTTATTCGAATAATAATTCAAAATTATATGAATTCTGTTTCGCTCTGACAAGGTATATCCATCATTTTTACAGATGGCTATGGCTCTGCATCGGCTCGGACTTTGCCCTCCTATGGGGACCGTTGCCAGAAGCGGATGGTCTGGTTGTTTTCCGGGCAATACAGCAGAAAATCTGTTGCCCCGGTCTTTTCATGCTCCTTCCGGCCCTTGCGCTGATGCGTTTGTTTGAATGAAATCAAAGGCTGCGTACCCCCTGAATACATGGGGCGGGGAAAGGCCCTCTGCCTGCCGGTCTGCTGGATGATTGCTGACGGGTATACCGTTGGCAGCGCAGCCCTGTTCCGTCATTATTTCAGTGATAATAAAGTCGCTTGCAAGGAATCCGGGGTGCTTTGTCTGCCTGCTATCAGTTTTTTTCGAATGATAAATCAAAATAATACGACTTTTCTTTCGTCTTGGCTGGGTGTATCCCCTTTTTTCCCAATACGTACTGGCCGAAGATTTGGGTGATAAAACCCCTTGAGCCAGAATTTCTGAAAAAATGATTGGCAACGGATGTGGCTGATTGTTTGTGGAGCAGCATGGAAGCCTTTGTTTTGGAAAGGATCTGACATGCTGTGTGATTTATTTGAAAAGGAGATGTCCATCCATGAACACGGAGGCAAGTGAAGCCCCTCTGGTGGGGATCATCATGGGATCCCGCTCGGACTGGGAAACCATGCGCCATGCGGCGGATATGCTGGATGAGCTGGGTGTTTCCCATGAGGTGGAAGTGGTATCGGCCCACAGAACACCGGATAAGCTGTTTCAGTATGCCGAATCCGCAGAGGAGAGGGGTCTTGAGCTTGTGATTGCCGGAGCCGGTGGCGCGGCCCATCTTCCGGGTATGGTTGCGGCAAAGTGCGTCCTGCCTGTTCTGGGGGTTCCCGTGCAGTCCAGGGCACTCAATGGCATGGACTCCCTTCTTTCCATTGTGCAGATGCCAGCCGGTATTCCCGTTGGCACCCTTGCCATTGGCCGGGCTGGAGCCATTAACGCCGCATTGCTGGCCGCCAGTATACTGGGCATCCGCTACCCTCAGATTCGTCAGGCCGTGGCTGCCTATAGGCGCAGCCAGACGGAAAGCGTTCTGGCACAGCCGGATCCGCGAAGGCAGACACCATGAAAATCGGGATGCTGGGAGGCGGGCAGCTGGCCCGAATGCTGGCTCTGGCCGGTATTCCCCTTGGCTGTGAATTTACCATTTTTTCCCCGGACCGGAAGGCCTGTGCTGCGCCACTGGGACGCTCATGCTGTTGTGATTACAGCGATGAAGAAGCTCTCATGGATCTGGCGGCCAGCTCTGATGTTATTGGTTTTGAATTTGAAAATATTCCTGTCCGGACACTGGATTTTCTTGCGGCCCATGTACCTGTCCGTCCCGGGCCGGAAGCATTGAGGCTGGCCCAGGACCGTGTCTTTGAAAAGGAGCTTTTTACGGAGCTGGGCATACCCTGTGCGGCCTTTTTTCCCGTGGATTCTCTGGAAGATCTTCACCGGGCAGCGGCATCCACAGGTCTGCCCGCCGTTCTCAAGGCGAGACGGCAGGGATATGACGGCAGGGGGCAGACCCTTATACGGCAGACGGATGAACTGGCTCCGGCCTGGCAGCTTCTGGGTGGGCAGCCCGCCATTCTGGAAAGTCTTGTGGATTTTGAACGGGAAATATCCGTCATTGCCGTACGTGCCGTATCCGGGGAAACGGCCTTTTATGCCCTGTCCGAAAACACCCACCACCATGGCATACTGCGCCTCGCCGTAAGTCAGCCCCATGATTCCATGCAGGCACAGGCGGAGATTTATGCCCGAAGGCTCCTTGACAGGCTCGATTATGTCGGGGTGCTGGCTCTGGAACTTTTTCAGGCAGGTGACCACCTGCTTGCCAATGAATATGCACCAAGGGTCCATAATTCAGGCCACTGGACCATCGAGGGAGCGGCAACAAGTCAGTTTGAAAATCATCTGCGGGCCATCATGGGACTGCCGCTGGGTTCAACGGCTCTTCGGGGGGTTGCCGCCACCATCAACCTCATCGGTACCGTGCCGGATATGGCCCGGATACTTGGAACTCCCAACACCTGTCTGCACCTTTACGGCAAGGCCTGTAAACCAGGCCGCAAGCTCGGCCACGTAACGGTATGCGCCGACAGCATGAAGCAGTTGAATCAGATTCTCTCGGATCTGTCAGGACTGTTCTCATCGGAAGCGGTGTCTGCCGTGGCCGAAACTGGCCATTATCAGAATCAGAAATAAGGAGGATGTGCATGAGAGAGTCAAGTTACAAAGTGCTTCCCGGCCCGGAGGGCTATCTGCCCCCTGCGGCCGCAACAATGGGGGTGATGCTTCCCGATCCCGGTCAGGCGATCATGGAAGGGGCGTCGGTGGACAGTGATGTTGCCCTGCGGGCGGCTGCCCGGAAGCTGATTGAAGCCAGAAATCCGGTTTTCTTCCCCGGTCCGCTGATCCTCTGGGACTGGAAACCCGGCGTGGCGGAAAAGGCCACAGCCCTCAAAGAGCTTGCAGAAGCCGTTGGGGCAAAGATGATTCCCATGCCGGACTACCGGCCCAAGTACCCGATGATCAATCCTGCCATTGAGGTCAACCCCAACCACCCGAATCTTACCATCTGGCACAACAAGATTGATGTCTGCCTTTTTATCGGTGTTCATTGTCACTATGCCAATCTTGCCCTGAAGATCATCCGCGGCGGAACCGACTGCTACACCATAGCCGTATGCGCCGAGGCGGGTCATGAGGACGCCATGATCTCCCTGCGGGATGCCGGTCTCTGCGAACTGCAGCGATTGCGGGAACTTGTAATTGAACTGAAAGGTGGCATAAACCAATGATAGATCAGAAGATTGTTGATCCGGATTATCTATTGTTTGAAGCCCCCCGCACCAGTGAGTACATCACCGGCAGCGAGGCTGTCAGGGAGGCCATAAAACGTGCCAACGTGGATATGGCCATTGCCTATCCCATTACACCCCAGTCCGAAAGCATGCATCTGGTTGGAGATATTTATGCCCAGGGGTATGTGAAGGAATATTTCCGGGGTGAAAATGAATTTGCCGTCATGTCTTCGGTTGCGGGTGCCTCCATGGCCGGGGTGCGTGTTTTTACGGCCACGGGCGGTCCCGGAACCATGCGTGCCTTTGAGGTGTTCCCCACCTGGGCCGGTGCCCGTCTTCCCATTGTCTGTGCCTTCATGACCCGCGGAGTGAACTCCCCCCTGACCATCCAGCCGGACACCATTGAGATGGCCTATCTGCTGGAAACGGGCATCCTGATGCTGCATGCGGAAAATTCCCAGGATCTGCATGACATGCTCCTCATGGCCTTCATGGTGGCAGAAAAAACGGACGTGCATATTCCTGTGGGAGTCTTTGCAGACGGGTTTTTCGTGACCCATACCCGGGACAAGGTGAATATGCTCCCCGAAGACTGCAAGCTTCCTTCCTATGATCCCTATAGTGCTCCGGTTCCGGTTATGGATATGGAAAATGTACCGGTACGGCAGATGCGTGATCCCTTTGTTATGAAGAGTAACTTCATCAGCTATGCTGCCCATGCTTCCTGGCAGCAGGAAATTGATGCGGCCGCAGAACGTTCCCGTAAATATCTTAATCACTACCTTGGCGGCCTGATTGATGTGGAACACGAGGATGCGGATATCTTCATTGCCACATCGGGTACGGCGGTGAGCCAGAGCCGTGAGGCCATTGCCATGGCCCGGGAAGAGGGAATTAATGTGGGCCTCATCAAGATTAAAAGCATCCGTCCCTTCCCGGGAGAGGAGATCTGTGCCCTGGCATCCCGGGCAAAGGGCATCATTGTACCGGAATTCAACCGCGTGGGCTGGCTTGCCAAGGAAATATGCAGTGTGATTGACGAACCCCGCAAGGTTGTCCGGGGGCCCAGGGTTTTTGGCGGTATGACCATGCCACCGGAGCTTATTCTTGCAGAAATCAGGAGGATCCATCAATGAAAACCGGAATGCTGAAAATATCTCCCGGATTTGAGGAGATCATGCCGCCGGAATACCGGGAGCTGGTGGATAATGGTCCCTACGGCAAAAACTACGGCATCAATGACCTTGGATCTTACAAGGAGCTTCTGGAAGAACACCCCCTTTGTGCCGGCTGTGGTCTGGCCCTTTCCCTGCGTCTCACACTGGCATCCCTTCCCATGCCGGAAGATACGGTGATTGTCGGTTCCACCGGTTGCAGTGCGCTGGCTTTCCCCCAGGTGGCACTGCACAATATCCACTCCCTGTTCGGCAATCAGAATGCCGTTGCCTCCGGACTGAAACGGGCATTGAAACTGCGTTTCCCGGATAAGGAAAAGGATGTGGTGGTCATTGCCGGAGACGGTGCCACCGCCGACATCGGCCTTGATATGGTCATGCAGTCCTGGCTGCGCCGTGAAAAAATCACCACCATCATGCTGGACAATGAGGCCTATGCCAATACCGGTGGTCAGGAAAGCGGCATGTCCATGCAGGGTGCGGTTCTGAACATGGCACCTACGGGGAAAAAGTTTCCCAAGCTTTCTTTGCCGGAGATTGCCCAGACCTGTGGCTGCGCCTATGTGGCTGCGGCTTCACCGGCCAAACCCAAGCAGCTGGCAAAGGTTGTGAGGCGGGCCATTCTGGTGGCAAGGGAGATTGGTCCCACCTATGTGCAGCTCTACAGCCCCTGTCCCACCAACTACAAGTTCAACCCCAAAGAGACCGTATCCCTGATCAAGCAGCGGGAGAAGGAAGGGCTGTACCAGAGCAAAGAGTACATTTCACAGGAAGCCAAGGCGTTTCTGGAGAGTATGGAGGTGAAAAAATGAATGCAACGGAAAGAGTCTTTATCCGGATGTCCGGCCTTGGAGGGCAGGGTGCAGTAACAGCCGCCCATATTCTTGGAAGTGCTGCCAACAAGGACGGCCTTGAAAGTACGGTCAATCCCTTTTTCGGTGCGGAAAAGCGCCTTGCTCCGGCGGAAAGCTATGTTCGTATTTCTTCCGAGAAGGTTTATGAAAAGGGGGAAGTGCTATATCCCAATATCATTATGATCTTTCATCCCCACGTCATCACCATGGGCAAGTGCTACACCATGCCCTTTTTTGACGGTTTGCAGGAAGGCGGTTCCATCCTGATCAATGCGGATGAACCCCTTGTGAATGATGAAGACCTGCGTCATCTGGCAGATCTGAAAGCAAAAATCTACTACGTACCGGCCACAGGCATTGCTACGAAAGTCGCAGGCTCCGAGCTTTCCACCAACATTGCCATGCTCGGTGGTCTGTACGCCATGCGGAAACTCACCTCCATGGAAGCCCTGAAGGAATCCATGATAGAGCGTTTTGGTGGCGGAAAGTTTGTTGCTTCGGGAACCACAGCCGCACTGGATGATGCTGTTACGGGTAAATTTGCCAAGGTCAGCCAGATGATCGAGAAAAACATGGAGCTGATTGCTGCTGCCGGGGCCGCTTTGACGGAGTTCCCTCTGCCGGGAACAAAGGGAGGTGAGTGATTATGTATTTATCAGTCAGAGTGGATACGGAAAAATGTATCGGGTGCAAAATCTGCATCACCAGTTGTCCGGAACCCAATGTATTTATTTTTCTGCCGGAGCAAAAGCTTGTGGAAGTCAATGAGAGCCGCTGCAAGGCCTGCGGACTCTGCACAACGGTCTGTGCGAAGGAAGCCCTGAAAATCGGCTGATCTGGCTGCTTTTCCTGTGTGATATTATTTGCTTTGGGGGGCAGAAATTTTGCCCTCCAAAGTGAAATGCAGAATTATTCGTCTCTGCCTTTATCAGAGCCGTGCGGGTCAGGAGACTTACCATGTGTTCAGAAAAACAGAAGAACAGGGATACCATTACCGAGCTGCTCCACGGTTTGCGCAATAAAGCCTTCATCACCGGCAGTGAAGCCGTTGCCGAGGCCGTTAAGCGGGCCAATGTTGATATGGCCATTGCCTATCCCATCACACCGCAGTCGGAAAGCATGCATCTGGTGGGCGAGCTGTTCGCCAAAGGGTATATCAGGGACTATTACAGGGCGGAAAACGAGTTCGCCGTCATGGCAGCGGTGCATGGTGCTGCCTTAGGTGGTGGTCGGGTCTTCACCGCCACCAGCGGACCGGGCACCCTCCGGGCCATGGAAATGTTTCCGGTATGGGCCGGAGCCAGACAGCCCATTGTCTGTGCCTTCATGTGCCGTGGCGTTTCCCTGCCTCCCTCCATTCAACCGGAAAATATTGAGATGGGGATGCTGCTGGATACGGGTATGCTGATGCTCCACGCCGAGAATGGTCAGGATTTTTTCGATATGATCCTTCAGGCCTACCTTATTGCGGAACAGCCCGATGTTCACCTGCCCGTGGGGGTCTTTGCCGATGGTTTCTTTGTGACCCACACAAGGGAGGAAATGCGGCTGCCTCCGGAGGACTGCTGCCTTCCTCCCTATGATCCGGGTTTTGCCCCGGTGCCGGTTTTTGATATGGAAACCCCTCCCATGCGCATCACCCGCGATCCCCTGCTGAATAAAAGTAATTTCATCAGTGGTAACGCCAATGCCAGCTGGCATCAGGAAGTGCTGGCCGCAGCGGAGCGGGCCAGAAAGCATATCGCACAGTACATGGGCGGACTGCTGGAAGTGGAAAATCCCGGCGCAAAAATTTTCATTGCCGCATCGGGAACGGCCGTATCCCAGTCACGGGAAGCCCTGCGTATGATGCAGGCTGAGGGAATGGATGCGGGCCTTATTAAAATTAAATCCATCCGTCCCTTTCCGGGCAGCGAACTGTGTAAGGCACTGGAAGCGGCAGATCTGGTTGTGGTGCCGGAATTCAATGCAGGCGGCTGGCTTGCACGGGAGATCCGGGCAGCCATCGACCGGAACCACCGTGTCATCGGTGCACCAAGGGTTTTTGGTGGCATGACCATGCCCCCCTGGCTGATTGTGGAAGAAGTCAAAAAGGCCCTTGGGGCCGGACAAAGCAGGGGAGGGTGCTGATATGTCAAAAAAGATCATTACTCCCGTAGCATCCCTGGCCCATATTCTGCCGGAGGATTACAGGGCTCTGGTGGAAAAGGGTCCCCACGGAAAATCTGTGGGTATCAAAGATCTGGGCAGCTTCAAGGAAATTACCGAGGAACACCCCCACTGTGCCGGGTGCGGTGTGTCTCTGGGCGTGCGTCTGGCCCTTGCCGCACTGCCCGCCCCGGAAGATACTCTGGTGGTGGGGACTCCCGGCTGTTCTTTTTTTGCCCTTTCCCAGACGGCAGTGAATTATTCCAATACCGCTTTTGGTAATCAGAATTCCGTGGCTTCAGGTCTGAAACGCATGCTGTCCATCCGGTATCCGGATAAGGATAAGGACGTGGTGGTGATGGCCGGAGACGGTGGCATTGCCGATATTGGCCTGGACATGACCCTGCATTCCTGGTTCAGGGGGGAAAAGATCAGCACCATCATGCTGGACAATGAGGTGTACGGCAATACCGGCGGTCAGGAAAGCGGGATGTCTCCTGAAGGGCAGGTGCTGCACATGGCTCCAAAGGGAAAGAATTTTAAGAAAATTCCTGTTTTTGAAATGGCACGGACCGCCGGTTGTGTGTATGGGGCCAAAGTCACCATCGCCAGCCCGAAGCGGCTTGGCATGGCAGTGAACAGGGCCATTCTCCTTGCACGGGAACTGGGGCCTACCTATGTTCAGATTTACACGCCCTGTCCTACCAACATGAAATTCAGTCCGGCGGATACCCTCCGCATAGCAAAGGAGGCGGGCAAGGCCCATTATGCCTTTGAGGAATTCATGACGGAGGAAGCTGCTTTACGGATAGCGGCCATGGAAGGAGGGCTGGAAAAGGAGCCGGAATAGCCATGCCTCTGGCCATGGGTGTTTGGGCTTGGATCTGTAATCTGGCGGCATACAGCCACCACACCTGCCACATTCCCGTCGCGTGAGGAATGGGGTATTCCCCACAGATAAACATGAACTGTCGGAACAGGCATCTGGATGAGCCTGCGGTGGTCTCCGCTGGGGAATCAGGGAACAGGGCCATGTTTCTGAAGACAGCGGGCAGGTTCGGACATTCTTTTTCAGGCGGAATGACAGAGCAGGGGATGTGGAAAGGTGTGGGTATCGGTAAGTGTCAAGATAGATGTCACCGGAAGCCTGATTTTTTCAGGCAGCTCCAAGGCAGGATTTTTCCATGAGATGTCCCTGCTTTTTACCTGGATTAAGGGCTACCTCAAGCTCCGGCTGCCAGTTTCTTGTGTCGGAAGTCCATCTTTGAGGTCGGGCATTTCTGGCTTTCTGATAGACCTCATGACGTTTTTTGAGAATGTCCTTATGTCTGCCGTAGTGCCGGTCATCCGGTGTCACAAAGTGAATACGGCTGTGAAGGTGTTGTTGTGTTATACCAGACCACAAAGCTGTCCACCCACTCCTGGGCCTGCTGCAAAGAAGAAAATGGCTTTGAAGGATAGGCAGGACGCTATTTCATGGTTCTGAAAAGAGACTCTGAGTAGGGATTATCATTGCTCACCTTTGGCCTTGAGAAGGATGGAATGATACCGAGCCTTTCCAGAGTAGCCAGCATGGTGGCTCCCTTCATGGGGCCTCCGTTATCCGCATGCAAAACAAGGCTTTCAGGATGGATACCGTGAAGAATACAGCTCTGACTTACATGCTTTGAACTCAGATCCATAGATTCCGTTTCGTGAACCCTTGCAGCAATAATTTTCCGGCTCCAGATATCGATAAT